>DASYQG010000447.1:0-12401 GCA_036005825.1 Chitinophagaceae bacterium
ATCATGAGAATGCTCTTCAGCAAACTCTTCTGCCGGTTCTTCTTCCAGCTTATCCATTCTTTCTTTTTGCGTATCACCACTTCTTTTCAAAATATGTTTGATCTCCGCCAACGCAATTACCGGGAAGAATTTTGAGAACAGGAAATAACATGTAAAGAATAAACCAAATGTTCCCAAATAAAACCCTACTTCCCATATTGTCGGTCTATAATAAACAGACCATGATGATGGAAGGTAATCACGATAAACAGATGTAACGATGATCACAAAACGTTCGAACCACATACCCACATTTACGAGTATGGACATGAAGAAAGTAACGAGTAAGTTTCTTCTCATTTTTCTTATCCAGAAGATCTGGGGCGATAATACGTTACACCCCATCATGATCCAATAGCTCCATCCAAGAGGACTATTCACATTCACGCGGTTTTGGGCAAATGCAAACCATTCATATTTATTAGCGCCATACCACGCCACAAACAATTCTGAGAGATACGCTATACCTACAATGGAGCCAGTAAGAATAATAATCTTATTCATTACATCAATATGCTCGATGGTTATATATTCTTCCAGTCCCAATACTTTTCTTGTTACTACCAATAGTGTTTGCACCATTGCAAATCCTGAGAAAATGGCTCCGGCAACGAAGTATGGTGGAAAGATAGTAGTGTGCCATCCGGGTACTACTGAGGTTGCGAAGTCAAACGATACAATTGTGTGAACCGATAAAACCAACGGTGTTGCTAATCCTGCCAGTACTAAGGAAAGTGCCTCGTGCCTTTGCCAGTGTTTTGTGCTTCCTGTCCATCCAAATGCTGCCAAACCGTAAAACATTTTTCTCCATTTCTTTTTTGCACGGTCACGAAGCGTAGCAACATCGGGTATCAAACCACTGTACCAGAACAAAAGTGAAACGGTAAAGTATGTTGAGATCGCAAATACGTCCCATAACAATGGTGAGTTGAAATTTACCCACAACGGACCTCTTGTATTTGGATAAGGCAATACAAAAAAAGCATCCCATACGCGACCCATATGCCAGATCGGGAATTGTCCCGCACAAATTACCGCGAAGATCGTCATCGCTTCAGCAGCACGGTTCACACCGGTTCTCCAACCCTGGCGGAATAACAATAAGATCGCAGAGATCAATGTACCGGCGTGACCGATACCGATCCACCAAACGAAATTGGTAATATCGTATCCCCAACCAACTGTTTTATTCAGATTCCATTGGCCTGTGCCATATATCACCTCCATCGTTACAGATAGAATACCAAAACATAAAAACAATACAGAAACGATAAAGCCTATCCACCATGCACGACTTGGTTTTGCTTCCACGGGGCGGCATATATCTTCCGTCACCTGGTGATAGTCTTTTCCTCCTTCAACCAGCGGCGGCCTTATCTGCGATTCGTATCTGATTAATCCCATAATCTTTTAGCTTTTAGCTATTAGCCCTAAGCTCGTAGCTTTTTATTATTATGTAGTCAACTTTCTGTTCTTTATTCAACTTTCTTGCGTCGCACTCTTCAACGTCCTGTAATCCTATTCATCTTTTTGAGAAGTCATTTATGAAAAGATATCCATTCACTAGTGACCACTCACCTTTCACCTAATGCGCTGCTTCAGTCTTCTTTTCTTCAGTCTTACCCTCGGCCTTTACTTCGTCATGATGCTCAGATTCTATGATCTCGCTCGTGTTCCTGATCTTGGCGAGATAGTTTACATTCGGTAATGTGTGCAATTGTTCAATCACATAGAAAAGACGATCATCATTTTCTTCTCTTGTCTTCACGACCTTGCTTTCTTTATCATGAACATTACCGAAAACAATTGCATCAGTTGGACAAGCCTGCATACATGCAGTCTTTGCTTTTCCATCTGCCAAAGTAGTGTTTGCTTTCTTTGCATCTAGTTTTGCTTCCTGTAAACGCTGTACACAGAAAGAACATTTTTCCATCACACCTCTTGAACGAACAGTAACATCAGGGTTCAATACCATTCTTGTAAGATCATCGTTCATGTGCTCAACAACGGGGTCAAGTTTACCGATCAATTGCTGGTCACGGTTATTCGGGAAGCTATCAGCACCTGTATAATCAGCCCAATTGAAACGACGAACTTTATAAGGACAGTTATTTGCACAATACCTTGTACCGATACAACGGTTATAGGCCATTTGATTCAATCCTTCTGTACTGTGATTAGTTGCAGCAACTGGACAAACGTTCTCACAAGGAGCATTGTCACAATGCTGGCAAAGCATCGGTTGGAACACAACTGCTTTTACTTCATCAGGATTTTTATCGTCAGTTACGAAGTAGCGATCGATACGCAACCAATGCATGTCGTGATAACGTGCCACTTCTCTTTTACCAACAACCGGTACATTATTCTCAGCATGACAAGCAACAACACAAGCACCACAAGCCGTACAGCTATTCATATCAACGCTCATTCCCCATTTCAATCCTGGCTGAGCATGATCAGGATAAATAGTCGACTCTGTACGGAAGTCGCCGGTTTTAGGAGCAAAGTCTGCAGCAAGTTCTTTGCGGAATTCTTTGAATTGCTCCCGGTTCTTTACAAAAGAAGCTAAAGAAGTTTCTTTCACTACTTCTGTTCTGTGTTCATATGAATTATGAACTTGTGATCGTGCAATGCGATAGGTCTTGTTTGCATTTGCAACAGTTACATCAGGAGAATAATAATCTCTTGCGGCTCCATTTGATGAAGAAAGTGAATAAACATTCTTACCAACTTCGCCTGCTGCTTTTCCTAAGTTCTTACTTCTGCCGTATCCAACTGCTATTGCAATAGTATCCCTATCCATTCCAGGAATGATCATTACTGGAAGCTCCATGCTTTTGCCAGCCACAGTTATTGTTACTACAGGCTTTTCGGGGTAATATTCGTAATTATTAATATGTCTTTCAGAGCCACCGATCAGGTCAACACCGACAATCTCTTTTGCAAGCGGCATACTCATCATTACATAATTATCCCATGTTGCTTTTGTTATTGGATCGGGTAATTCTTGTAACCATGGGTTGGTTCCTTGTTTACCCGTACCAATAGAAACTTTTTGATAAAGTGCTAATTCAACCTTTCCACCTTTTTTTGTTGCGGATATTGCTGCTGTCGCATCTTGAACAGAGGCCCCATTAAATGAACCCGGAGATGGAGCTGTTGTAGCCTGTATTGTTATTACAGGTGATTTAGCTGCTGCAGTGTCTTTAGTGTTTGTTGTTGTAGCTGTAAATGTTTTTGCATTTCCATCGATCACACCTCTTTGAAGCGCAGCGTCGAATGCAGCCTTAGAACCCAGCTTAGCCTCCCAATAATTTTTTATATAAGTTTCGTAATCTGTATTGTTACCACTCCATTTTAATAATGAAGTTTGAAAGGCTCTTGTTTTGAAAAGTGGATGAATTGTTGGCTGGATAAAACTTGTATAGCCTGTTTTTGGCTCAGCATCACCCCAGCTTTCCAGGAAATGATGAGCAGGGATCACATAATCACAATGCTCAGTAGTTTCATCAAGATATTCGTTAAAAGATATCTTTGTTTTCACTTTTGCAATGGCAGCATTGAATTTATCCGCAGCATGATAATTATATGATGGATTCGCACCATAGATCATTATTGCACCAACCTGTCCTGCATTCATTTGATCAATGAGATCACTTAGATCTTTATCAACACCCTGGCGAAAATTCAATATAGTTGACCAATCAATAACAGAACCGTAAGCGCCGATCATATTGTTGATCGCATTTACAATTGTCTGCACATTTACATCATTGCTTCCGCTTACCACAACTGCTGCTCCTTTATTTGCATTCAGTTCGGCTGCTGCTTTTGTAATTCCAGCCTTTACTTTATCACTTAAAACATTTGTTGCCGCATTACCTGCAATAGCAGCGAGTAATGCTGAAGCAACAGCGCCTGCTTCAGAAGGGCGATGAGTAAATCTTTCATCAGCATTTGCGCCAGTCATACTCATAAAACTTTCAAACTGCAAATGCCTGCTCATTTCAGATGTTCCGTCTTTCAATTTTCTTGTTTGCGAATACTGACGGGCAAACTCAACAGGATTTAACCATGTACCCAAAAAATCTGCACCAAGACTTACGATCACTTTTGCTTTTGCAAAATTGTAAGAAGGGATTGCCCTTTTTCCAAATGTTGCTTCATTTGCCATCAGCATTCCGCTGAAAGAATCAGCATCATACTGTACATGTTTTAATCCGGAGTATTTTGCAATGATCTCTTTTGTAGTTACTGATGTAATAGTGCTTGTAAGCAAAACAGGGTTTGTAACACCTGTCATTGCATCACCTATCATTTTATCAAGTTGCTCAAAAGTGGGTACCTCTTCAAACTTATCCCCAACTCTTCTTTTCGGATGAGTCAGCCTGTTTGTATCATAAAGATCAAGAACGGAAGCCTGTGCTCTTGCTGATGTTCCTCCGCCTGTATAAGTACATTCATTATTGCCTTCGATCTTTATCGGACGACCATCTCTTACTTTAGCAAGTATCGGCAACACATCACCATCCTGGACATAAGTGGTTGCATAATATTTTGAAACGCCCGGAACAATATCAGCTGGTTTATTGGCAAAAGGAATTGCTTTTCTTACCGGCGTTTTACAACCAGCAGCAATTGCTGCAGCAGCAGTGCTGAAGCCAAGATATTTCAGAAAGTCGCGACGCGGAGCTGTAGCATCCAGCCAACCTTTTTCATTTCTGTCTTCAAAAGGAAGTTCTTCCTGGAATTCATTCTCGATCTTCTTTGCCAGCTCTTCACTTCCTTTCAGCTCGCCGAAACTTTGCCAATATTTATTATCGCTCATATAGTTGAATGTGAAAATTTGAAACCTGAAATTTTAAACGCTCAATAAGGTCATAGATCAATAGTGACATTTCTGACATTCCAAACCGCCAATATCTTTCACAGTTACGCTGTCCATCTTTCCACTTTTGATATCATTATGGAATTTCTCATATATGCTGTAAAATTTATTTCCTGTTGCTTTACCTGTACTGTCAATTTTATAAAAATCAACTTTTGTATTACGATGACAGTTAATGCACCAACCCATGCTTAATTCTGAGAACTGGTACACCTCATCCATGTTAGTGATTTCACCATGACATGACTGGCACTGTACTTTACCTGCTTTTATATGCTGTGAGTGATTGAAATAAACATGGTCAGGAAGGTTATGGATCCTTGTCCAGTCAATAGGTTTTGCTTTTGAAGGATCCCATGCAGCGGCGTTTTTTGGATCAAAGCCTGCATAACTAAATAATTTCTCGATTTCTCTTGTACCGTTTACTTCAGTTCCATCTTCTCTAAAAAGCTTTGGACCTTTTTCGTAAGCATTAATTGTTTTATGACAATTCATACAAACATTCACCGATGGGATCGCTGCTTGTTTGCTATCCATTGCCGCACCATGGCAATACAAGCAATTTATCTGGTTGATACCAGCATGAACTTTATGAGAATAAAAAATGGGCTGTACGGGCTGATAATGTTTTTGACGCTGAAAATCTATTAATGCGCTGGCTGTGTAATAACCGCCGACAATAAAGAGAACAATTGAGAACAGAGCTATATAAACTTTATTCTTATAAAAAGGAACAGGTTCCGGACGAAGGATACCTTCTGTATCATCACTCAGTTTTTTCAGATTGCTATTAACCTGCATCAGGACAAGAGCAATAAGAGCCATGATCAATGAAATGATCCCAAATATTAATGCGCCGCCACCAGAACCAGCTTGTCCACCGCCACCACCACCATCTGTTGCCACTGGAGGTGGTGTCCATTCAGTTATATACTTTACCACTGCATCTAATTCAGCATCTGAAATTTGACCTTTAAAAATTTGCATTTCAGTTGCTGAAAAACTTTGGACCTTCTCAGCTTCTGCATAACCAGCTGCTACCGCATCTTTCCAATTTAGTATCCATGTCTTGATCTCTTTTGTATCGCCACCCCACCTGTCAAGAACACCATGCAAGTTAGGGCCAGTAAAATCTTTACCCATTATGTGGCAGCTTGCACACTTGGCAGTAAATACCGCCTTACCATCCTGGGCATTAATTTTTGAAAAGGAAAAAACAAAAAAAGTAACGAGTAGAAATAGTCTTGTTGGCGTGAAATATTTATCTGGGATCATAGAAGCAATTAGATCTAAAGAATGTGGATAAAAACTCTTAACCGGTTGCAAAAATAAGTCATGAAGGCAACAAAAGTTCAACACGTATAAATTTTTTTTGATCCGCTTCCAGAGTGGGTTTCATAGGATTTGAATGTTGTTCTTAATAAAGCTGATTAAACTTTGTCACTACTCTGTCAACCTTTACTAAACAAAGAAATTTTTGTTACTAATGATTGTTGTTTTATCCGATTTTTGCGCGGCTATCATCTTTTTGGCACAGATCGCCACAAAAAATTTTCTTGATGTTTGAGAAATTGAGACAAAAATGGAAAGTAAATGTTTTGCAAGTGGTGCTTATCCTTTGCACATTTGCGATTGGTGGCAGTTTGACAGGTTATGCCGCAAAAAAAATTATTAACCTGCTTTCCATTAAATCCGATTGGCTTTGGACAATTATTTATATTCTTCTTGTCACCATTATATGGCCCGTGATGGTATTGATCATTAGTCTTTTTTTCGGGCAATTCAGGTTTTTCTCTAATTATACCCGTAAGCTGGGGCAGAAAATGGGGTTGATCAAAGCAGGCAAAGTCAAAAGTCAAAACTAAAAAGTCAAAGGCTGGCGTGTTAGGTTTTAAGTTTGACTTTTAAATTTTTACTTCATTTTAGCCAATTCAGTTTCAGCAGCAATATATCCAAAGCTGCTCCATTGATTGCCAGCTACCACTTTTTCAAACAATTCCTTTGCTTTACCCTTATCGCCTTTTAGCGAATAGTAAGTGCCGAGTGCATAGCCCAGTGTCGCATTGCTAACCGATTGCTGGTTTTGAGTTTTTTCAACCAGTTTGCTGTCATCCCCGGATTTATACATTAATAATACGTCATAGTAGTCCTTGTTCTCAATTATTTCCATTTCACCTGTTATGTCTTTTAAATGCTGATCAGCATCCTTTTGCCTCCCCATTTTCCGCAACGCTATATTTAACCAGTTCAATGTCGCCACCTTCATATCATCATTATCGGCAATATCAAGACATTTTTCCCAGGCGAGCAATGCCTGCCGGTTATCTCCCTTCAGGTAATAAGCCAGGCCAAGGTGATAATATATATTAGTATGCAGTGTGCTTGTTGGAAAATTCTTTGCGTTGGGAATGCCGTCCTCCTCTATTTCATCGATCTGGTCTTTTATAAGATCAATTGCTTTTTTGAGATCAGCGATCGCATTATCATAACAGCGTAAGGTGATATAACGATGTGCCCTGTGCCGGTAAAATCTTGCATTGTTTGGATGCAGGTTTATTCCTTTTGTATAAATGTTGATTGCTTCCCTATAATTTCCAAGGTAGGCGAGCCGGCGACCATACCATATTATATTTTCATCATTATTGCTATCATTATTATATTTTTTTTCGGCTAATCGTAAGTTAGCTTCAAATACTTTTTTTAATGAGTCGGTAAGAGTGGGAGCCGGATATTGTTTGTCTTCGCAGTTTTGTTTTTGAGCAAAACTCATATTACTGATAGTTACAAATAAAAAAGGAAGAATAAATTTTCTCATACTGAAAAGTTACAACTTTGCTGCTTTGAAAAATTAAGGATGAAACAAATTGCTATATTTTCTTCTGGTACCGGTTCCAATGCAAAAAAGATAATCGATCATTTAGCATCTTTAAAAGAAAAAGGTATTTCCGCGGCTATTGTAAGTTTAATTGTTTGCAATAAACCCGAAGCCGTGGTTTTAAAAATTGCAGAAGAATATAATATCCCGGCTTTGCTAATTGAAAAGGAAGAATTTTTTCGCGGCAATGCCTATATAGATGAATTAAAAGCAGCGGAGATCGATTTTATAGTGCTGGCTGGTTTTTTATGGAAGATCCCGGTAGCATTAATAAAAGCATTTCACGGAAAAATGATCAATATTCATCCCGCCCTTTTACCAAAATATGGCGGCAAAGGCATGTATGGAAATTTTGTACACGAAGCGGTGATCGCCAATAAAGAAGAAGAAAGCGGAATTACCATTCATTATGTAGATGAGGTTTATGATCATGGACAGATCATTTTGCAAGCAACCTGCCTCGTAGAAGAAGATGAGATCCCGGAAAGCCTTGCAAAAAAAGTGCAGGTACTGGAACACAGGCATTTTCCGCCTGCCGTTGCGTTATTGACCACACTTTAGATTACTATTTGCATTTTCTTTTGTTACTTGCCGTGCTTGGGAAAATTTTCATTCTATATTATACTTATTGCCTGTTCTTTTATTGCTTCTAAAGCCAGTGCTCAATCTTTTAAATTGCGTGGTACTGTGTATGACAGTACAAGAACTTATCCCGTGATCGCTGTAAGCGTTTTAACTTCTTCTGGCAAAGGAACAGTAACAGATGTATCTGGCCATTATGAAATAGATGTAACTGAGACCGATTCAGTTTGGTTCAGCTATTTAAATAAACCAACGATAAAATATGCTGTAAAAAAGATCGTTGACAATTCCCGTTTTGATATTGCCATCCATATCAATGTGCCGGTGCTAAAAGAAGTGATCGTGAAGCCACGGAACTACAAAATGGATTCTATTCAAAATCGTATTGATTATGCAAAAGCTTTTGACTGGCAAAAACCAAAACTAAAAGCAAACGTAAGTGGTGATATGGGTGCTGCTGTTGGTTTTGATCTTGACGAGATCATACGAATGTTCCAGTTCAGGAAAAATAAAAGCAATGCTGCTTTCAGAGAGAGATTATTAACCGAAGAAAGAGAGAAATTTATCGATCATCGCTTTAATAAAGCACTTGTGCTGCGATTAACAGGACTGATCGGCGATGCAAGAGATAGTTTTATGCTGCATTGCAGACCCACTTATGAATTTTGCCTTTACACCGGCGAATATGATTTTCAATTCTTCATTAAAAAATGCTATGAAGCTTACAAGCTGGAGAAAAGCAACGCGTGGTTAAGAAAAGAAAATTAACTTACTGGCGTTTTAAATGCATACTGCTTTATGAGCAATAAGCTTCACAATGAACTGAAGAAAGAATTTCAGCTTGAAAGGCTTATCCTTTTTAGTGACGCTGTCTTTGCGATCGCTATTACTTTATTAGTTATTGAAATAAAGATCCCGGAAATACACGAAAAACCAGTAACTGACAATGCTGTTTTACATAAACTTGCAGAACTTATTCCAAAATTTGTTGGTTTCATTGTCAGTTTTTTATTGATCGGTCAATACTGGATCGTTCATCATCGTATGTTCAGCTTTGTGATCAATTTCACTGACCGACTCATCTGGTTGAATATTTTGTTTTTGTTTGCTATTGCATTAATGCCCTTCAGTACCGGTTTTTACAGCGAATATGTTTTAAGAGGTGTGGTAACGCCAGTTATTTTTTATACAGCCAATATTGCTTTGCTCGGTATTGCAAATTTTTTAATGTGGAGATACTTAAGCAATCAGAGGAACAACTTAACCGAAAACCTGACACGAGCGTTAGCAAAATATTTTTCATTAAGGGCATTAACGGTACCTACAATATTTGTCATCTTCTCATTTGTTTATTTGTATTATCCAACGGTCGCATTCTTTATCCCTATGCTTATTCCTTTTATCATGCGACTTATCTTTAATCCTATGAAGAAAAAAATTATCAACCCAAGCAATTAAAATAAAAAACATGAAGCCTGTTATTTTGTCGGCTGTTTTACTGTTTACTTTTTTTAATAATTCATTTTCCCAGGTTGTTCTGCATTCAGTCAATCCCGAAACAGAAGGCATATCATCAGAAAGATTAAAACAGATCGATGCAAATATTGATCAATGGATAAAAGAAGATCAACTGAACGGCGCTACAGCGATCATTCTTCGTAACGGAAAAATTGTTTATTACAAATCATTTGGGTTTGCAAACAAGCAGCAGAACATTCCAATGAAAAATGATAATATTTTTCGAATTGCTTCTATGACAAAACCTATTATCAGTGTAGCCGCTATGATGTTATATGAAGAAGGAAAATTTTTGCTGACTGATCCTGTTTCAAAATTTATCCCTGAATTTAAGAAACCAGTTGTGCTTGATAAATACAATGCCACCGATACAACTTATACAACAGTACCCGCAAAAAGAGAGATCACTATGCGGGATATTTTGTCTCAAAGCTCAGGAATTGGTTATGCTCAAATAGGCAACGCAACTGCCAATGCTATTTATTATAAAAATAAAATCAATGGTGGCATTGGCACCCCTTATTCAACATTGAAAGATGTAATAACGAGACTGGCAAAACTTCCCCTGATGGTTCAACCAGGAGAAGAATTCTATTATGGATTAAATACGGATGTACTTGGTTATCTAATTGAAGTTATCAGCGGGATTTCACTTGATAGATATTTACAGCAAAAAATATTTGATCCGCTTGGCATGAAGGACACTTATTTCTTTTTACCAAAAGAAAAACAAGCAAGACTTGTTTCATTATATACACAACAAGGCAATCAAACTAAACTTCGGATACAGGATTCGCTGATAAGTTTGAATGGAACTTTCTCAAGAGATTTTCCCAAAACACCCAACGGAACTTATTTTTCAGGCGGCGCCGGTCTTGCATCAACCGCTTATGATTATGCATTGTTTGGGCAAATGCTTTTAAATGGTGGTGAATTGAATGGGAAACGAATTTTATCTCCCGGAACAATTCAGCTTATGACTTCAAACCAAATTGGCAATCATTTAATGTGGGGTGATTCAAATATGACTCGTCGTTTTGGCCTGGGTTTTGGAATTCTTACTGAATACGCGGAACGAACATTGATGATACCTGCAGGTTCTTATGGCTGGGATGGGATGTTTGCTTCGCATTATTGGACCGACCCAAAAAATAAAATGGTTGTTGTGTTTATGCGCAATATCTGGCCCACTGATCATTGGGATTATGGAGATAGAATAAAACCATTGATCTACCAGTCGCTGAAGTGAAATACAATTTTATTAAACTTGTAAACTATTGAAACGATAAATTTTAAGTTATGGAACAAACAAAACTCGGCATTGGAACAAGATTGCAACACACTCAATACGGTCCGGGCGTGATCGTGGGTATTCGTTATGCTACCTATCTTATTTCTTTTATCAATCATGGTTTAAAAGAAATTGATAAAACAGATAATAAGCTGGATGAGATCATTCCTGAAAATGCGACCGAAGAAATAGAAACACATGCTGACATTGAAAAATCGTTGCTGAAAATTTTAAGATTATGGGGAGGGCTCAACGAGAATGTGGCTCTTGGCGACCGCTGGCAACACGGGACGATGCTTTTGCAACCGGCAGATAAAAGCTTAAAGCCAAAAGAAATTCCTATTGAAGATTTCTTTCATAAGGTTGTTATGCTGCGTGACCGGCTGAGAGTGCTGGAACAGAATATCAATAGCAATAAGAAATTGAGTGATGAAGATAAAGTGGACTTACAGCAATACATCACCCGTTGCTATGGTTCACTCACTACCTTTAATGTATTGTTTAAAAATAAGGAGCATTGGTTCGTGGGAGATAAAGGTGCTAAAGAATAACACAAACTCTAAATTCATCATCATGAAAAATTTTTTTTCCTACCTGGTAGTATTCTCATTGATCTTAAATAGTTGTACTAACGCTCCCGAAAAAAAAGATCACCTGGCAGGATCATCAAGAGAAAATAAAAATGGTTGGATCTATGTGCACCTGGAAGGTTCGCCATCAGATATCGGGTATCAACATGGTTATTTACTAGCAAATGATATTGACACAAGTATCCAGGCTGTTTCTTATTTGTTGCAGCATGATACACATCATGATTGGGAATTTTATCGCAGTGCCGCAAGAAATTTCTTATGGCCGAAGCTTGATCAGGAATATAAAGATGAGATCAATGGCATTGTGGAAGGATTGCATCAGAAAAAAATAAATTATGACAGTCTTGATATTACTGCTTACAATGCCATGGAAGAACTCGCCTATTATTATGTGCCTTTGCTAATGGATAAAGAAAATCCGGGTAGTGGCGACAATAAGGCACCGGGTAATTGCAGCGCCTTTATAGCTACAGGTAGTTATACAAAAGATGGCAAGATCGTGATCGGTCACAATAACTGGACATCCTATATCACCGGTCAGCATTGGAATGTGATCGCTGACATTGTTCCTGAAAAAGGTAATCGTATGATCATGGATTGTATGCCAGGTTT
>DASYQG010000448.1:0-14197 GCA_036005825.1 Chitinophagaceae bacterium
CGAATACTTTTCCAAAGCGTTGAAGAATGTCATTATCAGCGGCTGAAAACTTTTTACCAAAATGGTTAATAATAAAAATACTTGTATGTTGAGATACATAACAGGATCTGGTGTACCCTCCCGGGCTTGAAAGGGTTTCATCTTTCTGTTTAGCATCCAACTTTGACCAAGGCTCATGTTTAAATAAAAAAGTAAAAAAATCTTTTTTCTCTTTCTGTGTGTATTCTTCGATAAAAAATCCGGGAGCACTTTTTATTCTGTTTATAAGATTGGTACAAAATGGATGTTCATATAGCGGAATGCGTACTTCTTCTGAAGTTTCAGCCGTACCCCCGGATCCCCAACAGCAGAGTACTTTATCAACGTCCTTGTTAATAGCAATAAATGAACCCCCATTAATAGCAATATTCAAATTGAGTAATTCTTTATGCACCGTGTGGATGACCTCTTGTAATTCGGAAGTATTGTGCATGGCCAGGCTTCTGGAACGTACTCTTTCTAAACCGACTCCGATCCGTGCTTCTCTTGCCTGTGCCTCTGCTTTTAATAGATCATTGAAACGGGTGTAAGTGAGATCAAACACCTTTCCGAACCTTTCAAGAATATCCAGATTAATATCTGACAAAGGTTCATTTCCTACAGTCTGCAATCCTCCAAAATTGCCGAACGTAAAAGAAACAACATATTTTTCCATTGCTCTTGAAGCGGCCTGTGCTTCTTCAGGAACTCTCCTGAATTCAGTTTCTTTAAATAGATACTCGTCGTAAACCTTTTTCTCCTCTCCTTCAAGTACATATATATATTTTGTTTTCTTTTCTTTATAACCCTTCATCATTGCATCGTGAAAAGGATAATCTTCAAATTTCATGTGATAAGAATCAGGCGCCTTGTGAATGTCAGGATTTGCGGCCCAAACCGTATTCGATAATGAAGGTCCATCGATTATATTAATGATACACCAGGCTAATGCAAAATCAAGTTTGGTTAGTTCTTTAAAAACGGTATCAACTAATTCAGATAACTCATCAGACTTTTGCATTGCCATGGCCCTTGCTCTTACTCTTTCCAATCCTAATTCTATTTGGGCTTCTCTTGCCTGCGCTTCGGCTTTTTGCAAGTCCCTGAACCGTGTGTAGGAGAGATCAAACACTTTGGCAAAACGGCTCAGAATATTAAATGACTCCTCACTTAGCCTTTGACGACCGCCAATTGTCATGCAACCGAAGCTCTCAAATGACGCGGCTAAATTCGCGGCATCGTAAGACTTCATGGCCTGAATAATAATTGGAGGTAATTTGGATAGCTCCGTTTTAGTAAACACAAAGTCATCCCAGTCTTTTTTTATTTGTCCTCCCAACCAATACTCCCATTTTTGTTGCCGCTCCTCCCATCCTTGTAAGTAAGCAAGGTGCGGGGGGTGTGTGTGATATGGAACATAAAATCCCTCATGGAACAAATCATCATCCGGACTTCCCATCCACCAGGTTGCTCCTTTGTGCTCATCAAATATCATAATGAAGCATAGTTCAAATAATACATCCAGCTTCTTTAATTCCGAATACACTGTTTTAATAATGGAATCCAATTCTTTTGAACTGTGCATTGCCATCGTTCTTGCACGAACTCTTTCAAGAGCCAATTGAATTTGTGCTTCCCTTACCTGCGCCTCTGCATTTTTCAAATCAAGAAAACGAGTATATGCTCTTTCAAACTCTATTGCGAAGCGGCATTGAATATTTTTTTCTTCATCAGTGGAAGGGCGATTATACAATACTCCGAATGATCCGTACCTCATCATGGCATCATAGTAGTAAACTCCATTAACAAAATTTTTAAATTGCATTACTTCTTTTGCTACACCACCTGCGTCGTCTGCTATACGTTGAAAAGTATCAAGCCATGGTTGTACATCTGATGGTGGCACATAGTTATCATGTATCTTAACTCCGCCCCTCCATGCCACAAGACAATCACTAAAATATTCTTCCGCTTCTGCCAGTGTATATTTAGTAAGACTTGTTTTATAATCCGGCCAGGTTATCCAAAAAGTATTTTCATTTTTGGCTTCATCTATTAACCAGAAATAAGAGAACTGCCAATCAATACCTAGTTTTCTTAATTGCTCTCCGAATACAAGGGAGGTTTCATCCAGGTCTTTTGAGCTGGACATAGCCATCACTTTTGATCTTATCCTTTCTAACGCCACTTCGATCTGTGCATCTCTTGCCTGTGCTTCGGATTTTTGAAGATCGAGGAAACGGGTATAGGTTCGTTCAAATTCAATAGAAAACCGTAGAAGGATCTTTTTTTCGTCTTCAGATAACTCGCTTTCAACCATTACACCGAAGCATCCATATTTCATAAAGGCTTCTACATAATACAGTCCATTGGAAAAATATTCCGGTTTCAATTGAGCTACTCCTGAAATTAATTCCTGCCATGTAGCAAAATAACTTTCAACCCCGTCGGGAGGCACATGATAAGAAACAACTGGTTCTTTACCTTTCCAATCAATAAGACATTGTGCTGTGGCAGGTTCATTTCTGTCGAGCGGATAATTAATGGCCTTGCTATTAAAAACGGTAGTATCTTTTTTTTCTAATGGATCAATTGAAACATTTTCAGCCCATGCTGCCCAAAAGATGTGACGGTTTTTGTCTTCATCGGGCAACCATAGAAATGAAAACGCAGAATTAATACCGAGCAAAAGAACTTGTTCGTGAAAAACCCGCAAGGTATCATCCAGCTCGTTTGAATGCTGCATTATCATGCTCTGGGTACGGGCACGTTCTAGCGCTACTTCGATTTTTGCTTCCCTTGCCTGTGCTTCGGCTTTTTGAAGATCAAGGAAACGGGTGTAGGCTTGTTCGAAAACTTTTGCAAAGCGAACGAAAACTTCTTTTGCTTCAGGTTGCAATTCATGCACATGAAAGGAAAGATAACCTTGCTTGAAAAAAGCAAAATGATAAATAATACTTTCCGGGAATAGGTATCCTGACTTTTTTAATTTGTTTATTACATCGCTTATCACAGGAACTGTGGTTAAATAAACAAAATGTTTTTTCAATTCTTCTCCGCCCACGTTTTTCACGAATACTTCATCTCCTCTTTTCATGGAAGCGTATACATCTCTATAAATGGGACTTTCGGTATGCGATAATTTAAAAGGAGCTTGTAAATCTCCTTCTACTGAGCTCGACCATACCGTCGCAACAGGTTCATCAGCATCCCAAATATTAAAACTACAACTGCCGGTAGGTATATTTAATGATTTGATCTGCTGAAATAATAGCACAGCTGTTTCCTGCAATTCATTACTATGCTGCATTGCCATCGTTCTGGCCCTAACTCTCTCCAATGCTAATTGAATTTGTGCTTCTCTAGCCTGAGCTTGTGCTTTTTCAATATCAAGGTATCTGCGATAGGCTAATTCAAATACATTACGAAAACGTTTGAACAAGTCGATCTCATTTTCATTCAATGGAGCATAAGTGGACATACCTAATGCCACAGGGCCTAATGAATACCAGTAATAATTAAGTGAGTCAGCAGTTTCCAGGTAAGTATCAATAAATACATTCGTTGATTGCTGGTAGTTGAGCCACTCTTTTACTTCTTCTCCTTTAAATCCATGTGTCCAAACCTGGTTCGGTCCTTTGAGCATCTGTTTAGCAAATTTTTCTGCTACCGGGTGATTATTATAATCCACCTCTGTGATCAACAGCTTATCATGCTTTGCATAATATTCATAATTCATGTAAGAGCTTTTTTCTTCATAGAAGATCGCTGTTTGTACATTACGGATCTTCTTTACATCGAGTACCTCCAATTGATCAGAAATGATCTTACATACTTCCAGCATATCAGCAGGTTCTTTCATTGCCATTGCCGCAGTACGTACCCTTTCTAATGATCTTTCTATTTTTAATTCTTCATTTGCTTTTTCAATTTGTTCATTGAGCTCTGTCAATTCTTTATTTCGTTGACTTATCGTTTCAGCTTTATGCGAAATTTCAAGATTGGATATTTTTTGATTGATCGTATTTTTATGAAGCTCTTTTTCTATTTGCAAATGAGCTTCCAAGTGGACAAGTGATTCTTTATAATTTCCTTTTTGCGTGTGGTACTCATGCAAATTATAGCAGGCTTTACTTAAAATATCCTGCGCCTTTATTTCTTCTGCTATCTTCAGGGCGTTGGACAACCAATCGAAGATCTGGTGGTCATTGACATCATTTTCATGTTTATGCAAATTTGCAAGGAACAAAAGCACCTCGGCTTCTCCTCTTTTATCGCCTCTTGCTTTTCTTATTTCAAAGCTTTCGTTAGAAAATTTTGAGGCCTGCCCGATGTCACCGGCCTGCTGATATATTTCTGCCAGGTGAAGTAACGCGTTTGCCTCTCCTTTTTTATCATCGGTCCCCTGGGTTATCTGTAAACTTTGCTTGCAATGAGCAATTGCCTTGTCAAGATCATTTAGCTTAAGATAAGTGAACCCAATATTATCCAGGCTTCCGGCTTCTCCCCATTTGTCATGCGATTGCCGGCGTATAACGAGGCTTTGCTGATAACAATCTAAAGCATGGTTATAATCGCCATTATCAAAATAGATGGAGCCAATTATATTAGTGGCATAAGCTTCCATCAAAGTAAAATTTATTTTTTTCGAAAGTGAAATAGACCGGTATAAATAATCAAGAGCATTCTCATGTTTGCCGAGGTGCTTGTAAGTAACACCAACCTGGTAACAACTGGTTACTTCAACTTCCAGGGGACCGGTTTGCCGGACCAGGTCATTTCCTTTAAGTAATAGTTCTAACGAAACGCCTAAATTTCCAAAATTACGTTCTATGATCCCCAAATATTCATATATAATACCTTGCCCTTTCAGATCATTCAACGATTGAAATAATGAAAGAGATTCTCTTAAAAGCGGGGCAGCTTCTTCATTTTTAAAAAACCTTACATAACCTAATCCCAGTGAACGAAGACCTTCTGCTAAGCCCTTTGCATAATTAATACTTCGTGCAAGTTTTACCGATTCCTGGCTAAGTTCAAAAGACTTTGGCGAATCATTCACCCGGGCCTCCCATGCCTGCTGGTTAAGATCATCTATTTTTTCCTGAAGTGATGCTATGTCGGTATCATTACCCATGTGAAAAATGAGAAGGATTTGATTTACAATTATTCCTGTCTTTAATAGCTGAAATTAATGATTTCTTAAAGACTAATAAAATGAACTGGTGTAGGTTAAAAAGGTCGAATTACAGCCATAAAAGAAGCGATAAAGAAATGAAAAGTTATTTGCTATTTCATATAAAATTCCCAGGAAATTCTGTCTGGGTCTTTGAAAGCAACATATAGTTTGTTTAAAGCTACGTCTAGTTTTACGCCGGTGTTTTCAATATCAGCGTCAGCTAATCCTTTTGCAAAACGATGAAGTTCATCTTCCGTTTCGCAGGTCATTGCAATGTGATCAAGTCCAACTTCAAAAGGGCTAAAGGAGGAAAAATTTTTATCTCTTGGATCAGCTTGCTTGAAAGCAATATAAGTACCTGCACCAGTAAATATTAACAAGTCCGGTTTATCTATTATCAAAGGAAAGCCAAGAACGTTTTGATAAAAATTTTTTGTTTTTTCAAAATCCATAGAACGAAGACCAATATGGTGGATGCCGGCGGTCGTGGGGTTGATGGCCATAATTATTGGTTTGGGTTATTATTATCAGTGGGTATACAATTGATGAACAGTTTCTAATTGAAGAACTTCAACTGCTTTATTATAATACTCTTTTGCTTTTTCGGCAGAGCTGCCAATACAAACAACACCAATCTTTCCATATTGTGATAAGGCGCCGATGAGATGAAACATCACGCCTTCCTGTAAAGTACCATCATAATGCAAATCGTGCAACATGGCAATATCTATCAGATCAGGAGGAGTCAGACCATGAAATTGTTCACTGCGAAGATTATCTGAACAGAAATAATATCGTTTTTGCCCCGTAGCGGTTAGATACTCTCCTTTTTCTGCATTATAATCACCATCAGTTAAAAACTGCAACATGATATAAGGATGAGTAGTACCGCCTTTTCTTAGGTTAATTTCAATAGGATAATGTGTCCAGCCATTTTTATTTTTTACAGAAATAAAATCAATAGCAAATCTTCCAAGCACTCCTTTATCTCGCAATGCTTCTGCCACTTTCAATCCCATTTTGCCAAGATCAATAGCATATTCCGGGTTTGCGGGGAAATAGGCGCCAAGAAATACCTGGCCGCTTTCACCACCAAGTTCCTGGTCATGTGTTGAAATAATAACACATTTGCCTTTGGGATTTACACGGCATTGAACAGAAGGAGATGTCTTGATCTCACCATCCACAAATTCCTCTACGATACCACCCATTTCTTTAAACTTAGATAAGAATTCTCTTAAATCAAGATCAGCAGCTACGGTCTTTAATCTTGCATAGAAATAGCTATTTATTTTATGGGCCATATCATCCTTTTCTTTCACACCTTCATAAGAAAAAATCGCATTGCCATCGCCGGAAAAACCATCATTCAATTTTACAACCGCTTTGCGCAATGAAGGATTTTGTTTTTTTAATTCAACCAGCGCATTTATAATTTCTTTTTCTGAATGAAGATCCTCAAAACCTGCAGGAACATTTAAACCACATGACTTAAAAATTTTTCTGCCATTACTTTTGTTTCCTAATTCAAAAAGATCAGGATCACAACCATAAATAGGGAAACCCAGCTCTACAGATAACTTTCTCTCTTTTTCAGTAACATTAAAACAAGCCATGTGAGCAAGATGATCACCTGGTATTGCATGTTTTATTCTTTCTATCAATCGTGGCCGCTCCAAAATCTTTTCGGTAAGCGATCTTGTGGAATTATCATAACAACTGAACAAGTGCAATCTTTTACTTGCATGATGACCGGTGATTCCGGGAAGCAAATGCAAATAGTAATCGATAATTACCGGGTCAATCGGCATACTAGTTACATATACAACATGAGTACGGGGCATACGAAGCAGCAATAAAAAACATAATAGTCTTTCTTCATAATGTGTAATTCCCTGGATCTTAGAAAGTATTTCCTGGTCCATGGTAAGGGAAGGAATAATTATTACGGTTTTTGGCGCCAGCTTATCAGGAAATGCTTTATCAAATTGCTCGGCAAAACAGCTTTGTATCTTTTTGAATTGTAATTTTTCTTTATCCAATATGGAAAGCAATTTTTCAGCGCCATTTGTTGGAGCTGCAGAAATTTCTTTTTTCTTTATTGCTTTCATATGCTGAATCGCAAATCTATTTTGTTTATAAATGAAGTATTATGAAGCTTAACCAAAATAAAGCTGATATTTATCATCCCTCCAGTCCCAGCCATATAGCACCACCTATGCTGCTGCGGCTTGCGCCGGTAATGGAAGATAAAAAATTATATTCTTCCCGCCAGCGGAGAATACCCATAAAAGCTATGCAGATCGTTTTATTTAACTCATTCATGTTTTCACTTGCAATATTCAGTTTTTTTAATGCATTATTATAAAATTCCCCATTGCCTCCAAGTTCCAGGTCAAGAGCTGAAAGATCAGTAATAACAGGCAACCCGGTGGCGGCAGCAATAGAGGCCCCGCTAAATAAGACACCCGGCGATTCCGCATGCACAGTGATGAGTGCAACCTGGTATTGCAAATTATTTTCTTCAATAAACTTTTCGATCAATGAAATACTATTCCCTGTAGGATATGAACGATCTACTTTCAATTCAAAAGTCCATACCCCGGCATTTTCCTGAAACTCTGAAAAAGCAATTGAATACCCAGAATCAGAAAACAAAACTCCTAATGCACGATAAACCATCCTGATTTAGATTTTAGATTGCAGATTTAAGATTTTAGATTTGTTGCACCAAATTCCCGTTAACGTGATTGTAAATTTAAGCGAACAGCATTCTCTTGTTAGTAACTGGATAAATGAACTACGTGATATAAATATTCAACAAGACAGGATGCGGTTTCGTCATAATCTTGAACGTATCGCCGAAATAGCGGCATATGAAATAAGTAAAGTTTTACCTTTTGTTGAAATAGAAGTTGAAACACCACTTGGAACAGCCACCTGTAAAGTATTAAAAGATCAACCTGTACTCGCCACTATTCTTCGTGCTGGTTTACCCATGCATAATGGTTTGCTTAATTATTTTGATAAAGCAGATAATGCTTTTGCCGCTGCCTATCGCAAACACGAAAAAGATGGCACATTCGAGATCAGTCTTGAATACATGAGCTGTCCTGATCTTGAAGGCAGAATTCTTATTATATCTGATCCAATGCTTGCAACCGGTGCTTCGCTTGTAAAAACGATCCATGTTTTAAAGGAAGAAGGTCCTCCAAAAGAAATTCATGTTGTTTGCGCCATCGCCTGCAGTGTAGGAATTGAATATGTAAAAAGAGAAGATCCTTCCGTTACTATATGGTGTGGTGATATAGATGAAGAATTAACCGCCAAAGGATATATTGTACCCGGCCTGGGTGATGCCGGAGACCTTGCTTTTGGCAGCAAAAGCCAGAGTTAAAAGCAGCTATTTTTATCTTTCACAGGTCTCTAAAAAAATGTACATTTACCGTTACTATCTATTTGTAATGAAGAAACTTCTCTTAACCCTATTATTATTTATAAGTTTTGTTTCCGTGTCGTTGGCACAGGATCCAAATTTTTCTCAATTTTTTGCTTCGCCACTTACTTTGAACCCGGCATTAACCGGGAAGTTTGACGGTACTTTCCGCCTCGCCGGCAATTACAGGAACCAATGGCCTTCTATTAATAATGCTTTTGTTACCAAAACAGCTTCTGCAGATTTTCATTTATTGACGGATAATTTACCTGACATTGATCGCTGGGGATTTGGCGTACTATTTCTGAATGATAAAAATGGCAACGGCGCATTAACCACCAACCAATTTTCACTTTCCACTGCTTATCATAAAGGGCTCGATGAAAATGGCTATCATCAAATAGGTGTAGGTTTCCAGGGATCATACACTGATAAAAGACTTAATGTAAGTATGCTGGATTTTGAAGATGAATTGACAGCGCTTGGTTTTACCGGTCAGACAAGTGAAATTTTTCCCCAAAATGACCTGGAGGTAAAATATCTCGATATCAATGCCGGGCTATTATATAATGGAAGCACCAATGGTTATAATAATATTTATGTCGGCGCTTCTATGTATCATATCAATCGCCCTAAAGAAACTTTCCAGGGCGGTCAATTTTATTTGAATTCAAGAACAACCTTGCAAGCGGGTGGCCGTTTACCAACTAATCAATACAATGCATTTCACTTTAGTGCTAACTATAGTTTCCAGGCAAATGCCAACAACCTGATGTTTGGCGGCGCCTATGCAATGAATCTTAATTATGATGAAGAAAACCCCGTTAATGTTTATATGGGTGCATGGGCAAGATTTAATAATGTCACCGATGCCATAATTCCTTATGTCGGGTTGGAATTTGGGGATGTCCAGTTCGGTGCTTCGTACGATGTAAACATTTCAAGCCTGCAACCAGCATCAAATATGCGTGGTGGTATAGAGCTTTCACTTATTTATATTAAAAAACCGGTTAACAAGGATCTGAAAAAATTAAATTGTCCGAAATTTTAATTCAACACAATATCTTTTTACAAAAGCGTTGCCAGGCAACGCTTTTTATTTTGCAATAAATTTTTATCTTGTTCCAAATTCAATCCATGAAAAAAGTATCCACTCTCTTTTTCATTGTATTTCTTTTTAATACTTCCCACGCACAAATGGAAGTGGGATATAATACAACCGATATTGGCGGTGAATTTCAATGGTATGAAGATGGAACGTTTATAGGCCTTCATTTGGCTACAAATGCAAAACTTCATCATTCCTTTCATGCTACGATTGGTTATTATATGGCAGGCGATCCAACGTCTTCTATCTATTATAATCAAAATAATGGCGGATTAGGAGTTGGATTGGGCTATCGTTATTACACAAATCTAAGACCACATGGATTATTTGTTGGCGCGAAAGCAGATCTATTTACCTACAAAGTATTGCTGGATACACAAACACCCGAAGGCCCTTATATTTCTATGATCTTCATTCCTTCCTTTCAAGCAGGCTATATGATCCTTATTAATGATATGTTTTTTATTACTCCAACTGCAAGCATTGGTTATAAAACAAACCTTCAGAGCAAACTGAGTGCGGATGAAAAGAAAAAGGTGCCGTTGTTGGGTATTAGTATTGGCGCCAAGTTTTAGACAGAAATTATTGTCGGGGATTTAGAAATTACGTAGACGCGAAAAGAGATCATTACTCATAACCACTTTTAATAATGGTCGAGATCATCTTAAACCGACCATTTGGTTTTATGAAATTTGGTGAATGTGCAGGTATTATTATTCCCTGGCCTGATTCCAGCAAATTGGATTCTTTATCAATAACGATCTCCGCCTTGCCTTCAATGATCTGCACAAACGTGTCAAACGGAGAGGTCTTCTCTGTTAACCCTTCGCCACTGTCGAAGGACATTACGCTAATATTGCCAGTGGACTTTTTGATGATCGTTTTTATCACTACAGAATTTGTCATATACTCAATAATTTCAACGATGATATGTGCTTTTGATTTCTCCAGTTCGGAACTCTCCGCTTTTTTATCTTGCTTAATCATAAAGATTCTTTTATTAATGTTTTTTATTATTCCCAATGGCTGATGTGATTTTGTCTACACTTGACTTTACTGATAAGACAAAGAATTACTGTAGAATAAAAAGAGCCGGGATAGAAATCCAGCCCTTTTATTTTATCCACAAAAAACTAATTAAAGATAGGTAGCTGCTTCGCCGTGTGTGTTATACGATTTTACGTTTATCTTATATAATTCACACATTTAATTACATACTAAAAATTCTAAATAATTTTCTTTCCCTGGATAAGTCTTAGTAATATAACTATTACCGCAATAACAAGCAACACATGAATGATACCACCAGCATGAAAGGCAAAAAATCCCACCAGCCAACCAATAACGAGAATAACAGCTACGATGTATAATAAATTATTCATGAGTTTAATTAAAAGTTTTTCGATTTAAGCTAAGATTTAAAAGAGACTCTCTCCACTTATCTCCACCTGTAAGTGCGATTTACAATGATTCAATTATTTTATGCAGCTCCTCTTTGGATTTACCCAGTTTAACCTGGAGCTTTCCTAACATTTCATCCTTCATACCATCTGCAAACAACAGATCATTATCTGTGAGTGTTGCAAATTTTTGTTTCAGTTTTCCTTTCTGCCCATTCCAGTCTCCCTTTAATTCGATAATCTTTGTCATTTTATTCTGAATTTACTTTTTACAAATAATTTTTTGTAAAGATGAATTTCTTTTACTCAGAGAATGTTATACAAATGAATAAAAAGTTTATATCATTCACATATTGCAGCAAAAAATAAGTGATACAAATGAACAGTCCTTGTAAAAACAAGGACTGTATACCAAAACCAACGCTATAAGGAAATTATTTATGTAAACACATGTTTCCGATGGTGATCTTTTTATTTGAATTATGGGAATAAGAAAGCGTTACCTTATAAACTGAATATTTTTTTTGTATTCAATGATCGTATGCAATACTTTAAGCTTTTGGATAATCTTATTTTTAAGGTCGTTGTGAAATCTATTCTTTTTTACCTCACTCAATGCATTTTCATAATTTATAATCGCTTCATCAAAATGTCCGTCATTTTCATATTTAAGCCCCACACCAAAAAATTCGACAGGCAAATTCTTTTTCTTAAGAAAAAGAGAACTGATTACAGAGCCTATTAGTAACGCTATCATAACAAATGGTATATATTGAAAGAATGTCATAAAAAGATTTTTTATAGTGCTTATATAAAGGTGAGATCATTTACAGTCATAATTGTTACAAGACTATAGGAGAATGTTACATCTTTCACAGGTTTTCAAGCATGGTCAATCTTTTCTCACGAAGCTGTTTGAAGTGTGATGGAGTAAGACCTGTTACTTTCTTGAACTGGGCGGAAAGATGCGCCACACTGCTGTAATGCATCAGGTAGGCAATTTCAGTAAGGTTAAGTTCATTATAAACGAGTAATTCTTTTACCCGTTCGATTTTGTGTGCAATAATGAATTTCTCAATCGTAGTGCCTTGTACTTCTGAAAATAGATTTGCGAGGTAAGTATAATTGTGGTTTAATTTCTGGCTTAAATGATCAGAGAAATTGATCGCTAAAGGTTCTTCGGAATAATGGATCAATTCAACAATAACATTTTTTATTTTCTGGATCAAAACACTTTTTTTATCATCCAATAACTCAAGACCCGACTTCAGCAAAGCCACTTTGAAATGATCATGCTGTTCAGCCGAAATATCTTCCATAATTTCAGCTTCGCCTAATTCCACAACAATATAATGTAATCCCAATTTTTCGAGTTCCGCTTTCACTACCATTTTGCAGCGAATGCAAACCATGTTTTTTATGTATAATTTCAAAAGATCTATTTATTAGTAAATGATTCCGATTTTTAATTCCTGTTAATGAGTCATGATATTTAATGCTGCCGGCAAAACCACCTTGAATTTACTTAAAATTCTCCATACCTGGTTTCTTTGTGGATTCATTACCCATTTCATATTACGGAATTAAAAAAAGCGGTCTTCATTAGATAGGACGGATTAAATCTTTTAAACCGTAAAATCAATAATTATATTTTACAAGTTGCGCATCACTATTATAATAGAAATATTTGGGATTCCCTCCTAAAATGTCTTTGATCCTGAAAATGTTTTTTGGAGCATTTGGCGATTCGATCTTAATAATCTCTTCCAGCGAGGTACCGGGGTGGCTTTTGAAAATAGATTCCCAAACATTTCGTGGTATTTCATTTCTTGTCACCGGTGTTCTTGTGTCTCTTCTTTCACCATTTGCATGGTACAATGCAGTTGACCTGTATAATCCATTTCCAAAGCTTGCTGTCCAATCACCGCGGTACTTACTCCAGCTAACATTGCTTACGCCAGGATAATCTCTTTGAAATGCAGCTCTTACTTTGGCCGGTTGGTTCTTAGATGGCATTGGGGCTTTGCCGCCTTTATCTGAAGTGCCAGCCCAGATTTTTTTGTTATGCTCATCTTGCTGTTTCTTTTCATTCGCCTCTTTTTCTTTTTGTTCGCTACTTCCCTGCTTCGCGGTTTTTTCATTCTTTGATTTATCTTTTCCATTTCCATTATCACTGTTTCCCTGGGCGATAATCGTTAAACTAAAAACGAACCCCGTACTTAATAAAAGAAACTTTTTCATAATATTATTTTTAAAACCTGTAACCTAAAGAAAAACCAAAGCCTGTATTCTTAGCGGATGTTTTATCATTCGATGCGCCTTCATATTCCGGGTTGATTTTGGTAAGGCCTAATTGTGTATTTAATTGAAAAGAAACTCTATTTCCAAATTCATAGCCTACCAACATGTTAGCTCCTGCATCCATCGGCCTGATATAAACTACATCATCCGGATCAGAACTCTTCACTGTTTTTTGAAACTTTATTTTTTCTTCGAGGCTGGATCCGCCTCCTTCATATGTTGCCTTACCACCAATACCAAATGCAACATAAGGACCAAAGCCCAATATCAGGTGGCCGGTTCCAAGCATGGGTTTGTAAAGAAAATTAAGTGGTAATTCGAGGTATGAAATTTTTATGGTTGTATTAAAGGATTGACCAAGTATAACATCTTCGCTTTTCGCACCTTTAATTGTATAAAGTAAACCTGGTTGAAAATAAAAATCAACTCCTACCGGAATTTCTGCATTGATACCGATATTAAAACCGATCAGCATATCATTTTTTAATTTGTCGTCATTTTCATCTTTACCATTAATATTCTGAAAGTTTATTCCGGCACGAAGACCAAAACTTGTACTGCTTGTATGAGATGTCTTTTGCTGCGCCTGCAAAAAAATTGTTCCTAAAACCATTACTGCAATTAGACTGATTCTTTTTTTCATTTTATTTTGTTTGATCTATTTCGATAAAAAAATTGTTTTTAAGACTCATTTGAAAATAGCATGTGCTCTTTTATTATTTACCTCCATTCTTTTCTGCTTCTTTCGCCGCCTC
>DASYQG010000449.1:0-3442 GCA_036005825.1 Chitinophagaceae bacterium
AATGTTATTACAATAAGAGCGGGTGTTGGCCATACCTATGATTTTACAAAGAGTATTTCAAATACCACTAACGTATTTGGAACCGGGTTTACAAGCAATGCGAGCAGCGCCGCGGGTTGGACGGATAAGAATACGATCAACTATGGACTTCGTTCAGTATTCAATACAAAAGCCTCATTGAATAATGGAGCTACGCTAAGCGGTATTACTGGGATTGAAACTCAAAGACAAGATGCAAACGTTGTTGGATTTAATATGAAAGCAGATCCCAATGATCCGAACCCTGCAACATGGGTCTATGGTGTAAGTCCTTACTGGGTCATCAATGCAAATATTTCCAATACTGCATTTGTCAGCACTACTTCTTCTTTATTCACTGAATGGACGTTGTCATTGAAGAATGATCTGTCATTTACAGGTGGTGTTGGAACCAGCAACATGAAGATCACTTTACATGATCGCTTTAATCCTGCTCTTGCAACAAGACCTGCAGACTATCATAAAAAGTATAACAACATGATCTCACCACACTTTGCGATCAACAAAGTGTTCAATAAGCATGTATCTGTTTATGCGGCATATAGCAAAGGTTATAAGGCGCCTGTAAGTTCTTATTTCTTTATTACAACCCCGGCAGTAACCATACCAGCCACGCCAGCTACCGGCAGGGTAAATGAAGATCTGAAACCAGAGATTGGCAATCAGTTTGAAGTTGGTACGAAAGGACAACTGTTGAATAGCCGGGTTGTTTATGAACTTGCTTATTTCCATGCAAAATTTTCCAATAAAATGACGGCAATTGCTGTACAATCTCCTGCATCACCCAATACTACTTTATATTCTTATGTAGTAAATGGCGGTGACGAGGATCATAACGGAGTTGAAGCGCTGGTGAAGTTCACAGCTTACCAGTCAGAAAATGGATTTTTCAAAATGATTCGTCCGTTTGGCAATGCTACCTATAACGATTTTAAGTATGGCGATAATTTCAAGATACAAAAATCAGTGACTGTAACTGAAGATTACAGTGGTAAAGATGTGGGAGGTGTTCCAAAATTCATGGCAAACTTTGGTGTTGATGTGAAGATGAAAGCAGGCTTATATGCCAATGTAAGCTATAATTACAAAGACAAAGTACCCATCACATCGTTGAATGACATTTACGCAAAGAACTATAGTTTACTGAATGGTAAAGTAGGGATGAAGCGTAGCCTTTGCCCGCACTTTGATCTTGATCTGTATTTCGGCGCAACAAATATCACGGGTGCCAAATATTATAACATGATTTTTGTGAACCAATTGCCAGATGCGTATATACCAGCACCTAAAAACGCGAATGTATTTGGCGGAATTAATTTAAAATATAACCTGTAGCCTTGTACCTATGGGATCAAGCGGGGCAGTTGCTTTTGGACTGCCCCTTATTTTAAAACGAATGTTATGAGAAAAATTATTTTCTTGTTCCTTGTATCTGTTGCATTGTTTTCATGCGATAGATTTAGGAATAAAGAAACAGATGGTAAAAAAGATCTGCGCATTGTTTGTTTGTCAAAACACTTAACTGAAATGGTATTTGCTTTAGGTAAAGGGCATGAACTTGTGGCGGTTGATCTTAGCAGTACTTTTCCCGATAGTGCAAAACTGTTGAAGACTGTAGGCTATCATCGGGCATTGAGTCCGGAAGCAATTATTTCTATGGAGCCTGACATTGTTATTCATAGCAATGATATCGGGCCAGAGAATGTATTGCCACAGATCACCAAAGCAGGGCTGAACATAAAAGCTTTTGGTGGGGCTAACACTATTGATAGTGCTAAACTCTTGCTCAAAGAATTAGGTAATTTCTTTGGCGTTGAGAAAAAAGCTGACTCGATCATTCAAAATATGGAAGCCGGTATTGCAAAAGCACAGGATACAATGAAAGCGATGAATATTCATGATTCATTAAAAGTGATGATCATTCACTTCGGCCTGCGTAACAATAATTATTTCGTAATGAGTGGAAGAAACGGAGTGGGAGATAAGATGCTTCGTCTCGCAGGTGCATCTCCCGCCTTGTATGATGGCAAGGGGGCAAGAGAAATGAGTGCTGAAGCAGTAGCTCTGGCTAACCCGGATGTGATCATAGCTACAGATTTTGGATATGATCGTATGGGGAGCACGGATAAGTTCATCAGCGCCGTTCCGGGTGTCGCATTAACGAATGCAGGTAAGAACAAACGAATTGTTAGATTTGAGGAACACGACATAATATATTTTGGTCCTCGCACGGGTGAAAACATCATTAACTTAGTGCACTTGCTTTATCCCGATAATAATGTTAAGGCACAATAAATTTTTCTTTCCTGTTTTGATCGTTTTACTCGTAATTGTACTGCTTTGGGGCATTGCATTTGGTTCAGTACACATCCGTTTACAAGACATGTTTTCAGGTTTGAAACATGTTTTTAATGGCCAGGATCCCGCAAATATCCATGAAGCTGTTTTTGTTCAATTGCGTTTGCCAAGAGTGTTACTATGCGGCATCACTGGTGCGATTCTCGCTGTAAGCGGAGTATTAATGCAGGGCTTGTTTCGAAACCCCATTGTTGAACCGGGTTTGATAGGAACCAGTGCGGGGGCAGGCCTGGGAGCGGCAGTTGTTTTTGTTTTAGCACCCAGTTTTAGTCCCGCTGTCAAGGAATGGGCAGGAACTTTACTTACACCGGTCATGGCTTTCATTGGTGCAATGCTGTCTACGATCATTGTTTACTCCATTGCAAGAAATGCCAAACGTATTTCTATTATGTCATTGCTGCTCGTAGGCATTGCCATGAATGCTGTTTGCCTGAGTGGTATCAATTTTCTCGCATATACTGCCAGAGATTCACAAGCAAGGAGCATCACATTCTGGAACATGGGAAATTTCTCGGGTGCCTCCTGGCTGCAAGTAATTGTAGTAGGTATTACTGCTGCGTTGGTTTTCATCATTTCATTTAACTATTCCAAACAACTCAACACACTTTTACTTGGTGAAGAAGAAGCAACTTATCTGGGAGTGAATCCAAATAAGTTGAAAAGAAATATTTTATTGTTGAATACGATCATGGTTTCAGTTGCCACTGCATTCGTCGGAGTGATCGCTTTTATGGGCCTGATCGTCCCACATATGTTAAGATTGATGATCGGCAGTGATAACAAAAGATTATTACCGGCATCGATGTTACTTGGTTCCACCTTATTGATCTGTGCGGATACATTCGGAAGACTGATATTGGCTCCGGCCGAAGTTTCCGTAGGCATCATTACTTCGCTCATTGGAGCGCCAATATTCATCATTTTACTCAAGCGTTTCAACCTATTGCAGAATAAAGGAGGATACAATGCTTAGAACGGAAAACATAAGTTATAGCATTGGCAAAATACAGATACTAAAAAATGTCAGTGCATTATTTCGACCGGG
>DASYQG010000450.1:0-3235 GCA_036005825.1 Chitinophagaceae bacterium
AATGCTTCTTCTTTATCATCAAATGATGTTAACTCCATTAAAAGTTTATAGCGAATATTCGGGTCGGGCTTTTCATCAATTTCTTTTACGGGAGCTACACCGGCCATATATTTTGCTTCCTTGATAGCTGGATACATTGCCTGGTATTGTGAATCGCTGATTATTGGCGAAATCAGAGAATATACCTGGTTATAGTAAGCATAAGCACTGTATTTATGGCACAGCTCTTTTGCATCATCAGCGCTGAGACTATCTTCTTTATTCTTTTTGAGCTTTTCAATATACGCGGAATAATCTTTTTTGAGTTGGATCAGAGCTCCACTATCAAAGGCCATCGCAACCCTTTTCTTAAATGATAACTTATTAAACGCAGTTTCATAATCCTGTTTAAATATTTTGTCAAATGTTTCTCCATTTGTTTTTTCTTTGATACGAGCATTAGCATATATCTTAAATTCAATGTCTTCGATCATGTCATCTTTTCTTTTCTGTACTGAATCGATTTCTTCAATGGCTTTTTGATAGTTTCCGGCCAGCATATAATAGTCTACTACTTTTCCATGTTCTTTTTTTTCTTTATCAGAAAGCCCACTGATAACTTTTTCAGCAACACCGGGAATTGCTTTATCGAAAGCTTTTTGATCATCATAAAGCGATATAGGGAAATAAATTTTTTGAGTTTGTGTGGGTGGTTCATCGGCTTTTGGCTGTGCAAAAGAGCTGAAGACACATGTTCCAATAAATAGAATGATTGATAGTAGCTGTCTCATGGTGGTGTTAATTATAGTAAAGAAATGAAGGTGGAATTGCGTATTGAAAATACACATATTAACGGAACAAAACGCAGAAGGTTATAATTGATATAAAAAAGAAATAAATGGTTATTTAATGACACTTGAAATAATCAAAGGGTTCTTTACAGTCATCGCATTGATATAATGCTTTGCAAGCGGTAGATCCAAACTCGCTGATACGATGTGTATGATAGGAGTTGCAATGAGGACACTGAACTGCTTCAGCCGCAGCAAATAATTTTTGATCACAAACCTGTTGCTTAGGATTTGGTGGAGCTATTCCATATTCCTTTAATTTTCTTTTTCCTTCTTCGCTCATCCATTCCGTTGTCCACGCAGGAGAAAGTACTTGTGTGATCTTTATTTTTTTAAAACCTAGTGTAGCTAATTGGATTTTTATAGTAGCAGTGATCATATCCATGGCAGGGCAACCGGTATAAGTTGGAGTAATGATAACTTCTAATTCTTCATCATTCATTTTGACATCTCTTACAATGCCAAGGTCAATGATCGATAATACAGGGACTTCCGGATCGTTGATCTCTTCCAGGTAAGAATAAATAGTTTGTTTATTTATTTGATGTATTGTCATGATAGTTTTCCAAGATAAATAAGTGTCAATCCAATAAAATCAAAAAAAGCATGGACAAAGACACCATACCACAAATTTCGGTTAAACTTTAGTATCAAAACATGATATACCGCACCCGCAATGGTAGTGAGCAATATTCCTTTAAAGCCTTGTTGAAAATGATAAAGCCCAAAAATGATGGCTGTCAGCATAAAAGCTGTAATTGTCGCCCATTTGCTTTTGAATATTTTTTCAAATCTTGTAAAAATGAACCCATGAAAAATAATTTCTTCATAAAAGCCGCCAACGAGCAGCGCCAGGAGAAGGACAATAGCATAATTAACAGGGCTATTGCGAATGCTTGCAAAATCGGACAGGTCTATTTTGCCAGATGGAATAATGCTATTTATAAAGGGATCCCATGCAAATCTGAAAAACAATGATAATAAAATTGCGGCAATGATTCCAATCCAAATTGCTTTTAACTGAAACCGCTTGAAGCTGAAAAAAATATCTGAAAAATTCTCTTTCGATATGTATTTTAAATATAGCCAGACAACCATCAATACAACTATAGGATAAATAAAAATTGATAAGTCGGCATAATGTGGGACAAAAAAACAAAACGCAATTGTTAGAATAGATAAAAAGATCTTAAACGCATTTGATGATTCAGTCTTCAAAATATCATTGTGTGATTTAGAATTTACCATTCGCATCCAGGGTAGGTCCTTTGCATGTACTGTAATTCAGTAAGAATAAAGCCTAAATGCTCCATATGCTTGCCTTCTTTACCACCTGTTTGCATAAATGTCTTTTCAGGAGCTGACAAGGTCGCTTCAGAAAAAACTTCTTTTACTTTATTCGTCCACTTCACTTTTAATTTTGAAACTTCTACGCCAGTTCCATCACTCACAGCTTGTGATTCATAGCCTACAGCCTCAAATAGTTCTCCTGTATATCTCCAAAGTTCATCGATAGCTTTTAGCATCCGGCTATGACTTTCTTCTGTTCCATCTCCCAATCTTATTACCCATTCACTGCTCCAGCGAAGATGATAAGTGATTTCTTTTAAAGATTTTTCTGCAATGGCAGCAAGTTGTTCATCTTTGCTATTCTGTAATTGCTGAAATAATAAATATTGATATTGACTAAAGAAAAATTGCCGGAGGATTGTTTGTGCCCAATCACCTTTCGGCTGTTCAACAAGCAAACAGCTTTTGAATTCTTTCTCTTTTCTTAAATATGCTAATGAGTCTTCTGTTGCATCATTCCCAATCAACGTTGCCGCATACTGATAAAAATTTCTTGCCTGCCCGATGAGGTCAAGCGAAATATTAGTGATGGCAATGTCTTGTTCCAAGACCGGGCCGTGTCCGCACCATTCACTATTACGTTGGCCGAGTATCAGCGAATTATCGGCTAGGTGTAAAGTATAATCGATCAAAAATTTCATAAAGTCAAAAGTTAAAAATCAAAATTCAAAACCGAGAGCTGTTTTTTTACTTTTGAATGTTGATTTTTTAATTATTACATCTGATTCACTTCATCAGGCAGATCATAAAAAGTCGGGTGACGATAAATTTTATCAATAGCCGGTTCAAATAATTCTCCTGCTTCTTCAGGATTAGAGGCATGAATATATTTCGACTCAACCACCCAAATACTCACTCCTTCCATTCTTCTTGTATAAACATCTCTTGCATTTTCGATTGCCATTTGCGCATCTGCTGCATGCAGGCTGCCTACATGTTTATGATCGAGTCCTTGTTTGCTTCTTATAAAAACTTCCCAAAGCGGCCAATCGCTTTTAGCTTCACTTGAAATAATATTGCCCCCAGCTTTGTCTTCAGGTATATCTCCGTAATAG
>DASYQG010000451.1:0-10809 GCA_036005825.1 Chitinophagaceae bacterium
TAAATGGGGAGATCTACTATAAGAAATCGGAGCCACACAAAGCATCAGTAACTGGTGACACTGTTGGTGATCCTTTCAAAGATACTTCGGGACCTTCAATGAATATTTTGATTAAATTAATGTCAATTGTATCTTTGGTCATTGCTCCTACGCTTGCACAAATAAGTCACACAAAGAGTGAAGCAGTGGTGTCGAAAAAAAATGAAATTAAACCTGTCGCAGTCGTAACCAAAACTAATTCGGCAAACACAGTTGAGTATAAATAATTAAAGAGTCTAATCAGAACCATTACTTAAGTCCTGCTGTTTCTACAGCGGGACTTAGTTTTTTTATACACTCATTCAAACATTCATCGTAACCTTTTAACCGCTCATCCGTCTTAATGTTAACCCATGTTAAAAAAAATTAAATTTGGCTAAGAATTTATGGTCGTACGAAATAAGTCGTATATTCGGGTCACAAAAGATTAAAATCATGGCAACTACCCGTTATATTAAACCCACTGAAAGCGAGTTAGAGATATTACAAGTTCTATGGAAAAAAGGTCTTGCTACGGTTCGTGAAGTGCATGAAGACTTAGCTGCATTAAAAGATGCGGGTTATACAACCACTCTTAAGTTAATGCAGATAATGAATGAAAAAGGTTTAGTAAAAAGAGATGACAGTATGCGTACCCATGTGTACCAGGCAGCAGTGAGTAAGGAAAAAACACAAAAACATTTATTAGGTAAAATGATCGATTCCCTTTTTGGAGGCTCCTCTACTCAACTTGTGATACAGGCATTAGGAGAACATAAAGCAACTGAGGAAGAGTTAGCGAAGATCCAGGAGATGATCGATAGCTTGAAAAGCAAATAAGATTTGTATTCATGAACCAGGTTAACTTTCTGCAATCACTTGGATGGTCATTGATCAACAGCCTTTGGCAAATGGCTTTGCTTTGGGTGGTTTATCAGTTCATTACTGTTTCTTTTCATAAAATAAGACCGGCTAATAAAACTTCTTTAGCGACAGTTTTAACTTTCTCCGGATTTGCATGGTTTGTTTACACCTTTGTTAGTTCACTGGTATCACAAACAAATTCAATAACATCATTCTATAATACAGGAATGATAAGTGATAACGGTTGGAAATATTTTGCAGGAAAAATTTTACCCTACGCATCCGTTGCTTATCTAATAATATTAATAGTTCCTGTCTGGCAGTTTATTCGCAATTACAGGTTCGTACAAATGATACGTACGACTGGTATTAAGAAAATGGATGTAGCGTGGAGAATGTATGTAAAGAGAACCTCTGTTGCTATGGGTATTGCAAGGGATGTGAAGATATGGTTATCAGAATGGGTAACCTCACCCGTTACTATTGGTTATTTGAAACCGATCATACTGATCCCTGTTGCCGCTGTTAATAATTTAACTCCACATCAATTAGAAGCTGTTATAATTCATGAATTGAGTCACATATATAGATATGATTATTTCTTAAATCTTATTCTCAGCTTTATTAAAACTGTTTTATACTTTAATCCTTTTGTAAAACTACTGGTAAAGAGTATTGAAAAGGAAAGAGAGCATAGTTGTGATGAAATGGTTTTGCAATTTCAATACAAACCGGGTGAATATGCTTCTGCCCTCTTAAGATTAGAACAAAACAAACACCGTCAAATGGTGATGGCGGCGGCAGGAAAAAATCACGACCTGTTGAATCGCATTGAATCTATACTCGGCATGAGAAATAAAGGCTGGAATCCTGTCAGGCAACTTTCAATCGCATTTCTTACTATGATGGGCATTACCTTATTTACTTTTTTTGTTTCCGTAAATAAGCAAGCGCCTAAACAAGGCTTTTATACACTTTCAAATGAATTAAGCCCTTATTATTTTCTAAATGGCAAAAAGGGTTCTTCAAATAATTTTATTGCAAAAGTTGCAGGAACTAAAACTGCGACAAAGGAAAGATCAGCAACCAATCTTGTTGAACACATTTTCAACGATGAAAATTCAATTACTGATGAGTCAATCGTTCCTCAATTCACAAATTATACAACTCCAGTAGTACCCGAGCTTGCTCCTGATGAAGAAGTGAAAGTGAAAGAAGCGGTAGATGCAACAAAGAAGATAATAAAGGAAAGTGAGTGGAAAGCAATGGAAAAAAATTATGCTGATGCCTTTAGTGCTGCTGAAAAAACTCAATTGAAATCAGAATACAATTCTGAGATGGTGGATAAAGTAAACTGGAACAAACTTGAAGAGCAGCTACGCCTCTCCTATTCACAGATCAACTGGGAAGATGTACATCAAAAAATAAAGACTTCTCTCTTTCAAATAAAACTTGACAGCGTTCAGCAGCAGATCAATTGCAACCTGAAAACGTTGATCAACGTTGAGAAGGCAATGAAAGAAAATAATGTTGATGCAATTCCTGATACCGACATCACTCTACAATTGGTACTGGAAAATCAACAGAAAGCTAAAGATCAGTTAGCAAAAATTAAAGCTGCAAAAGTTAGGAAGATCATTAGATTATAATCATTACCAGCAACGAGGGCATTTCCCGCTATACTTATTTCCAAGTAAGAAACCGATCATCAGTTCATGAGTACCACGGCTCACGGTATTTAAATTTGTGGTAGTAAAATCATACGAATAACCAATATTAAAGGTGTTGCTGATATTCAAACCTAACATTGCTGCGTAACCATCCTGGTAACGATAACTGGCTCCTACCCACATCAGATCCCGGTATTGAAATTTAACGTTGGCTTCAGGTTGAAAATCACTTTTCGACGAGTTACTTATATATTTTACCATGATGGAGGGGATCGCATTGATATCATCTGTAAGAAGAAACCGGTAACCAGCAGTCAAAAAAATATGCGGGATCAGTTTTCCGGTAGTTTCAAACGCAGCATCATCTACAAACTGTAATTTTTGAGGAATGACTTGTTGCGCAGCAAGACCAATAAAATAATCCCTGGAGTAAAGATATAAGCCGGCAGAAAGATCTGGTCGTATTTTAAATAGTTCGCCACTGATAGCCGAACCCGTGGCAGGATCAATTGGATCACCACTTCCATTAAAATCATGCATTGTTCTGTCAATACTTACTTTTGAAATACCCGCTGCAAAACCTGCTGAAAGATTTGTCGTCGGACTTAATCCAATATGATATGCATAGGAAAGCGTTGAAGTAAACCGATTATAGCTCCCGGTCTTATCATTTATAATTGACAAACCGATCCCATGATGCGGTTCTGCAGCTGTATAATTTTCCCAATAATATTTTCCTCTTGGATTCTCTCCGGGAATTGAATAAGATGTGGCAGATGTTCTATAATCTTTTTTACCAAGCGGTGCATGAATAGTGAGATAACTTGTCTTTGGCGCTCCCGATAATCCTACCCACTGATCCCTGGCACTTATCTTTACATCAACATAATTTTCTATTCCGGAAATAGCAGGATTAATTATGTATTGGTTTAATATATACTGCGTATAATGTGGCTTTTGCTGTGCCATAACCACAAGCATCGTAAAATTAAATCCTACTGTAGTTAATATTTTTTTCATATTATCTCACAATGTCTACATAGCCGGCTTGCTTTTGACGGCCATTTTTAGGATCAACAATATAATAATAAGTACCTACCGGCACAGGTTTTCCATTTACTGTGCCATCCCATGGATTTGTATATCCTATCGAACGATAAATTAACTGACCATACCTGTTGTATACTTCAACCGTACAACCGGGATATGTTTCTAAGAAGCTAATCACCCATCTATCGTGAATACCATCGCCATTAGGACTAAATATATTTGGGATCTCAGGTTTCTTCAGCACCTTCACCAATACCTGGTCACTTGTATTGCATCCTTTATCTGAAGTTACTTTCAATGTATAAGTGATGTCATCGGTGGGTGATGCAAGCGGATCTGGCGCATTTGGATTATTCAATCCTGTCGGCGGTGTCCATGTATATGTAACCGGGAATCCTGCATTCATTGCCGGTGTTAATTGAACTACTCCTCCTTCTAATACTACTTTATCAGGCCCTGCATTGGCATTAGGTGTTGGATTTACGGCTATTGTCTGCTCTATATAATTGCTGCAGTTATTTGCTCCTGTAAATGTGTAGCGTATCGTATGTATCCCTGCAGTGGCCGTATTTGGATTGAATAAGCCAGATGGGCTTACTCCCGGACCAGAAAAGACTCCTGCTCCCGGTAATCCATTTGTAATACTTGCTTGTGTAATTTGGAAGGACCCTGCATTACTACATACTTCGCTTATTGGATCGAATCGCAAACTTGGTGTTGCTAATAACGTTATTGTTTTCGTTAATACATTCAGGCAAGTAATACCGGAATAAGAGATCATTCTTATGGTAACAGTTTTTGTGGCCGGACTTCCGAACTCCGGATAAGTATGATTATACAGTTTTCCTGGCGATGGAACGTCATCAGTTGTTTTAATGGTAGGATCATTTGTCCAATCCCAATAGATCTCTGTTTTTATCACGCTTCCAAAATCAACAGTCGATGCATCTGTAATTGTTACAATTTTATTGCTACAAAGTGCATTTGCATTTTGTACTGTAAAGTTTGCAAGAGGTATAGAACCGTTTACTGTAAATGTTTGTGAGATCGTGTCGGTACAACCATTGTTTGATGTAGCTATCAATGTGGCCGTAAAATTTCCAACAACAGTGTAACGATGTGTCGGGTTTTGTACGGTTGATGTATTGGGGTTTCCGGCATTTGCATTTGGATCACCAAAATTCCATTGCCATGCCGCAATATTTCCAGTTGAAATTTTACTTGTATCAATGAATGGCGCAGATGGATCTGTTAAACATACTTCCGGCGCAATAAATCCAGCATCAGGTAATATGTTAATTGTAACAGGCTTTGTGGTAACTGTACTTACACATCCTTTATTTGTTTCTACCTGTAATGTTACATTATAGTTTCCGGGGTTTGCATAATTATGAATGAAGGGCGATGGATTATTTAATGTGGCATTATTCCCATCACCAAAATTCCATGTCCATTTTACAAGATTGCCGGAATTTGGAGAAGATGCATCGGTGAATGTGATATTTCTTGTTACACATGCCGGAGCAGAGACATTAAAGTTTGCAGTAGGTAATGCATTTACAATTACTGTTCTGATTGCAGTTGTAGAAATGCAACCAATAGCGGAAGTTACTGTTAGTGTAACCATATAAGTTCCTGCGGTAGTATAATTCTTAACCGGGTTTTGTGATGTTGATGTTGTAGCATCGCCAAAGTTCCATAACCATTGGGTAACTGTGCTATTCGCCGCCGTACTTTGATCAGTAAAGTTTACCGGTACACCAAGACAAACCTCAGCAGGCGCATCGAATGCCGCCAGCGGTTGTGCAAATACTGTATTCAGAACGGATGTCTTTGTATCCGTACATCCGTTATTCGATGTTACCATTAAAGAAACATTGAATGGACCAGAACTTGAATAAGTAGTGGTAGCACTTTGTGTCGTAGCGGTTTGACTATTGCCAAAATTCCATAGATAATTCGTTATTGTTCCGCCTGCAACTGTTGACGTGCTGGTGAAGTTTGCAGTGCCTGCGGGTAAACAAACATTGGGTAAATTAAAATTTGCGACTGGATTGGAATAGATCATCATTGGTTTTGTAAAAACAAAACTTTGACAACCAGTATTGGTTTCTACTTTTAATGTTGCATTGTACGAACCTGGAGAAGAATAGGTATGTATTTGCGGTGCATTGTTTGTCGCAATAACAGCCGGACTTCCATCACCAAAATCCCAATACCATTTTGTAATGGTTGATCCCGCACTAACAGTAGACAGATCACTAAATGTAATTGCCTTACCAGCACACGAAGGGAGATTGGTGCTGAAATTTGCCACTGGCAATTGCGTTAGAATAATGTTCTTAGTAGCAATATCAGAAATACAACCAATATCAGTAATTACAGAGAGTGTAGCAAAGTAGGAACCAGGTGCGGCGTAAGCATGTGATGGATTTTGTATGGATGATGTTCCTGCATCTCCAAAATTCCATCTCCATTGAATAATAGGCCTTCCACCGGTATTAGAAGTATCAAAGAAATTAACCGGGGATGTAACACAACCATTGGTATTAAAATAAAATCCTGCGGCGGGTGGATTAAATACCTGCAGGTCATAATCTATTTCCTGCACACCGCTGCAACCATCGGGAGTTGGGTTGTTGGCAACTACTTTAATTGGATATGTACCAATTGCGGAAATATTATATTGCGAAGGAAGACTAAAACGATAAAGTGTTCGTCCATTAACAACCCATGAAGAATCAGATGCAGGACTATTGACAGTGATATCCGAAATTCCCAATGCATTAAGAGCTGAACCAAATACCCATTGAATTTGTGTTGGCTGATATGGCAAAACTATTCTGAAATAAAATGGTGTGTTTTTACAGGTTGCCGGAAAGTTTACGGTAGCATATTGATTAATGATACTTACAAACTGGTAAAGGTCTTTTACATTAGCACCTGCAGAGTATCCATAAGACTCCGCATCTGCATAACCATATGCCAGTGCATTAAAACCTGAGTCGCATGTTAGTTTGTGGTATCCTTGTGAAACGTTTGGCAGATAGAGATAAGAATAAGTTGGATCACCAGGATGTGTAACCCAGGATGCAGGAGAAACGGGGTTGCCATCTAGTTTAAATGATGAAATACCCGTGCCACCATTTCGCATAATAACATGCAGATGATGTTGCTGATTTGTCGGAGCTGCCAGATTCGAACTTACCAGGGTTACATTATTAATATTTTGCTCAACCGGGTTCAGCATGATCATATCCGGGTCGTATGGAGCTGCATTGCCCGAACATCCTTGTGTGGTAAAATACTGAGCTACGCTGATAGGCTCACTTGCAGTTATTACATTAGGTGTTGAATTTGAAAATTGATAATAGTTATTCGTAAACGATGCCCCCGGTATTAATGTCCCATTTAAAAACACATTTGTTGTAACAGTCTTCCTGATAATTCGGAAAAAGTTTGTAGGACGGTTATAACTTGGAATGGTAAGGTATTTTAAGCCCCATGAACCGGTTGGATAAAGTTGCTGATATAAATTATCGGATGTACCAGCCGAGGCGCCACATCCAATTGATATTTTACCGCTACCCGAAAACACAGCGATCCGCTTGCAACCACCAGTTCCTGATGCAACAGACTTAATTAAGGAACCTGTCAGGTCGGATCCGTTTGTACCGTTTACTGTTCCCATTACCTGATAGATCTGTCCTTTGTTTAGATTGACTGTATAAGTGTTTCCTCCGATCCATCCATTTTTTGTATTCGATGCAGGTGTAATCTCTACCGCAGTATTATCTTCAACAGCTATTATAGTGAAATATGAGTTTGAATTTAGCTCATTCGAAATTTGAGTAAAGTTCGTTGAATAATATTCTTTCCCGAGTACAGGTGTGGGTAAGCAAACTGTTGCTCCACTTACGGCGCTGCGGGTAATGTATGCATATACAACCGAGTTTTTATCAGTCAATACACGGATAGTACGTCCTGTAAATAATCCCTCATTGTTGATAAAGCAGGATATGGGAACAATTGCTGTAACTACCTGCCCGGCTGTTATTGTACCAGATTGAAGTGTAACTCCCCCGTAAATTTCAACTGAATATGTTGTATTGACATCCGAAGTAATATAGAGAGTCATTGTAGGATTGCCACCTCCGGACATACCAACATGATAACTGTATGCAATCCAAAATTCCTTTCCCTTATTAGAAAAGTCCTGGCTGAATAACAAAGCAGGTACGGCACAGCAGAGAACGCCGAAAAGCAGTTTCTTAAATAGTTTCATTTATCCAATGGTCCTAAAGGTCCAGAAAGGGTTACAAGTTAATAAAAAGCCGTTAAGAAGTAAAGGTTTAAAGTTATTTCCGAAATGTTCTTTAACGGAGCATTTATAAAGACGATTTTCCGAAGTCAATCCTTTCTTTATGCAGGGTCATTTTTATTTGGTCGGCAAAATCTACTTTGGATGATCATGACATTTAGTTGCCACCTGGACTACGTAATCTTACGACCCATTCATTTGACGCCCATCCTCATTTAATCTACGAAAAGGGTATAGGTTAAGAAACACTTGAGCTTAACAAACTCAAGAAGACATTATTAAAAATCATAACCCTTCTGATTATATAAAATGAAAGTAGAGTAATTCCTTATTTCAAGCTGATTATTAATAAATAAGATCAAAAAGTAATCTAAAATTATTTTGATATTAAAAATTGGCTTTTAAGAAATTTTATGATCCTTAAATTTAATTTTTTAATTTTAAATAATAGTTTTTAACCTCTTGTTATCAACAGTTTATTCACAATTCAGTTACCTCTTTTTATTTGCTAAAATGAAATCAGTTAAAAGCTTTGAAATAGTAATTGCTTTAGTATAAGAAAAATACAGTAAACCGGCCATTATTTGAAAAATGATCCTCGCTTTTCCGAAAGCTTTTAGGAATCATAAAAGGACAAATGGATAATTAATTCAGCTTGGGAAATTCAGGACTAAGAGGTGATGATGTCTGATAATTTTAATCAAAAGGGCTATTTATTGACCGATGCTCTGCCGACCATTTTTGAGGAAAATCCAAGGCAAAAAAATACCCCCTGCAAGCAGGGGGCTAAATCAAATTTCTTATTGTTTGACTGCTGGTGCAGCATGAATATTTGGAGCCTTTGTTGGCCCCCCATCTTCGGGTTTTTTACAAGTTTTGGGAAGCCGTTTGTATGCATCTTCAGTGGCTGGAATATCGTCAGCATCGTAACCACAATTTGCTATCGCTGTTTTTATTTCTTCGATATTTGTTCGATCGGTCAGATATTTTACTGTTACGTTTTTCTGGTGCCAGTTTACCAATACATAGGTCACGCCATCATATCTTTTCAGGTAGGTTTCGATCCGGGTTTTGCAATCATCACAACCGATCGTTGGTGTTTTGATCTTTACCGTTTGCAATGCCTTTACCTGGGCTGAACCGGTTATTGCGAAGCCGGCAACTGTAAGCATTCCCAGAACTATTTTCTTCATTAAAAATCGATTTAAGGCAAATTACTAAACTCCTTTCCATCCCGCGGGGTCAGCTTGCCATTTTAACAAAATTTCCTGCTGATCAGACGATATAATTTGCTTTTCGGCTGCAAGCTGGATAAGGGTTGGATAGTCTGTAAGAGGATAATAAGTGACAGCGGCTTTGTGAAACATTTCGGTGGCAACAGGAAAGCCATAAGTAAAAATAGAGACCATACCGGCTATTTCAAGCCCTGCTTCTTTCAAAACATCAACAACCTGGAGGCTGCTTTTACCAGTAGAAACAAGATCTTCAATGACCACTACCTTTTGCCCCGGCTCATAATAGCCTTCAATTTGATTTCCGAGGCCATGCTCCTTTGGTTTTGGCCGAACATATACATAAGGCAGCTTTAATTGGTCGGCAACCATAGCACCCCAGGCAATGCCCGCTGTAGCCACCCCAGCCAGTAGCCCTGCATCGGGAAATTTTTCAAAAACAACATTACAAAGCTCGGATTTTATATAATCCCTGATAAAAGGGAAGGAAAGTATCTTACGATTATCACAATAAATAGGACTCTTCCAACCACTGGCCCATGTAAAGGGATTTTCGGGATTCAACTTTACTGCGTTAACTTGAAGCAGCTTTTCTGCAACCACTTTAGCATCTGTCATGCGACGAAAATAAAGAAAAGCCATGAGCCAAAAGCAACTGCCATGTTTATCAAAATTTATTTCGACGACAAGCCCTTGTTCTTGTGTGATAATGTTGACGCTACCCTTCAACCCTATATTCATCATGATGATGCTGTGTTCATTGATGAACTAAACCTGCATACGGTAAAAAGTATGATACATGAGATGCAGGATACGTCCGTGCATGCCGGTGTTTTCTTTCATAAAGATCTTAAAAAATTGAAAGATGCTTTCTTTAAAAAATTTACTTTGGTGAAGGCGGCAGGTGGTTTTGTCCTGAATGAAAATAATGCAGTGCTGATGATGTTTCGCAGGGGGAAATGGGATCTGCCCAAGGGGAAAATGGATAATAAAGAAACTTTTGAAGAATGTGCAATAAGAGAAACTGAAGAAGAAACAGGTTTAAGGAATATAAAGCTCATTGCGCCGCTTATTACTACTTATCATACTTATCATGAAGGAAGTAAATATGTATTAAAAGAAACAAAATGGTTTACGATGAACGTGAGTAGTGAGCAAAAGCTTATTCCACAAGCCGCAGAACAAATATCAAAACTGGAATGGGTTGGCAAAAATGATCTTAAAAAATATTTACAGGACTCCTTTCCTTCTGTAAATGATGTACTTGAAGCCGGGTTTTCATCCTGATTATTTCTTCTTCATTATTGCAACAGTAAGCCGGCTGATACAAATTAGTTTTCCCTCTTCGTTTGTAATTCTTATATCCCAGACATGAGTAGATGCGCCAATATGCAATGGAGAACAGGTGCCATAGACAAACCCTTCTCTTGCACTACGGATATGATTTGCATTGATCTCAATACCGACAGGATAAAACTCTGAAGGATCAATAACAAGATGGGAGGCAACGCTTCCAATAGTCTCCGCTAAAACACATGATGCGCCGCCATGTAATAAACCAAGCGGTTGCAGTGTCCGGTGATCAACCGGCATTTTTGCTTTGAAAAAGTTTTCTCCAATTTCAACCCATTCAATGCCCAAGTGTTCGGTCATT
>DASYQG010000452.1:0-2858 GCA_036005825.1 Chitinophagaceae bacterium
GCCGGTCGTTTACACCATTCATCCCTGTCAATTTTCTCTGCTTCTTCAAGGTCTTTAAAAAATACGGCTCTTAATTTTTCTGCAAATGTTTTATCATACACTAAAACATTCGCTTCAAAATTTAATTCAAAACTCCGGTAATCCATATTTGCAGTCCCTATTAAGGACAGGTTACCATCAGCAACCAATGTTTTGGCATGTACAAATCCTTTTTGATACATATAAACTTCGACGCCTGCGCATAGCAAGTCTTCGTAATAAGACCTGGAAGCCGAGTTCACCAGCTTTGAATCACATTTACCGGGTACTAATAATTTTACAGAAAGACCACTTAGCGCTGCAATTCTTAGTGCCTCAAGTATGCTATCTCCCGGAATAAAATATGGTGTCGTAATAAGTATTTCTTTTTTTGCAAGGTAGATCGCCTGCAGCAAAGAAAACAAAACTGAAGGTTGCTGCGAATCTGGTCCGCTGGCGGCTACCTGTAAGAAACAATCATCCTTATGTACCGCCGGAGCCTGGAATTGCAATTCTTCCAATTGTAAAGTTTTACCGCTGCAAAAATTCCAGTCAGTCAAAAAAAGATATTGTAAGTAAAAAACGCCGGGGCCATCGATGCGTAGATGAGTATCTCTCCAAAACAATTTATGAGTTCCGTTGTTAATATATTTATCGCAAACATTTATTCCACCTGTAAAAGCAGTTTGTCCGTCTATTATGATAGTCTTTCTATGATTTCTATAGTTGAGCCGATTTGCCAAAAGATAAAATAATACTTTTTGAAAAGGATAGATCTCAATCCCGGCTTTTCTCATTCGTTCTTCCGTCTTTTTCTTAATATTTGGACTTCCAAAATCATCATAAATAAAACGTACCTGCACACCTTCATTTGCTTTTTTTATTAGTAGCTCTTCTATTTGCCCGCCAATATTATCTTGCTCATAGATGTAATATTGAATGTGAATATGGTGTTTCGCATTACGAAGAGCTTCCAATACTTCAGGAAATTTCTCTTCTCCATTTATCAATAATTTTATTTTATTCTTCCTGGTAAGCGGGCTGCGAAGTTCTTTTTCGAGCATTACAGCCAGCTCCCTGTTGCTTTCAACCTGCAGTTCAGTTGGAGAAGTGGTTTCACTTACATATGCCTTCATTTCCTTTTTTAGTCTTTGCAGTAATTTTTCATCTTCACCAGATTTTTTACTGTACACTCTTGTTTTCCAAAAGTTGATACCAAATAATATGTAGAAAATCATACCGGCAACGGGAATAAAAACAGCCAAAAGCAGGTAGGCCATTGTTTTGGTGGCACTCCTGGTTTCATAAATAATGCGGAGGCAAACAGCCAAAAGGATAAGAATATAAAGCACTTCAATGATGTAAACCCAATCCATGATGACTATTTAACAGATGGTATTATTAAATCGGTATCTTAAGGTAGTTAAAGATTGTGCCAATTAGTTGCTTTTTTATTATACTCACCAAATCGGCATGCACCAGGTTTTTCTACTTACATAATCGTAACTGCATCATCAACAACATTCTTTACTTTAACAAGCCTGCGATGAGATTAATAGTAAGAGCAACAACAAATGTATTAAGCCCAAAAGAAAGCAAGCCGTGTAAAAGCACTAATCGTCTTATAGAACGTGAAGTGACGTCGACATCGGAAACCTGGAAGGTCATACCGATTACAAAAGAGAAATAAGCAAAATCAAAATAATCTGGTTTTTCCTTACCTGGGAACTCTAATCCCTCTGCATGTTTTGTTGAATCATTTGTATCATCACCATAATAAAGATGGGCATAATGAAAGGCGAATATAGTGTGCACCATTATCCATGAAAATAACATACTGCCGATCGCTACTGGTATAAAAATTATTTCCGGTGTGGCTTTTACATTTTGTGACCTCATGAGCAATAGTACAGTTAACATACTGACGAAAGACGTTAAAATAACAAGAGAAAACACATAAAGCCGACTACCATCTTCCCGTTTGGAAAGCTCCCTTATCTGTGCAGGTTTTTGTCGAAAGAAAACAACACAACTCGTAATAATATAGGATAATGCAAAAACTGACCAGCATATCATCAGTCTTACCATTACTTCAACGTGAACAGATATTATAAAGAAATATACGATAATAGCCAGGATCAGGCTAATGAGGAATCTATGGACAGGCATCATCCGTAATAAAAAATTTCCGGGCTTTTTCCTGACCGATGTTTTTGTCATCTTTTTAGTATCAAGCTTTAGGTAACTTAAGTATCCTCATGAATTCTCTATACTATAAAAGTGATGCCAGAAAAAAATTTATCAAAGTATAGAAAACTGGCGATTTATAATATAAAGCTAAGTAGATGACAGGCCAGGAAATAAGTAGTTACGAACTTCAAATATTCAAGTAACAAAAGAGAATTAATAAAAAGATTTCATTATTGCTTAGGGGCATAAGCTCCGGTTTTGATCCATGTGATCCAAGCTTTCTTAAATTCTTCATGACTCATTGGTGGAACGGTACGTCCTTCGCCCGGATCCCATGCAGCCTTTACCAGGCCATCATCAGCATGTTCAATTAATTTTTGTAAGGTTTTATTTCCATTAGTTTTTGGATTCACTAATTGTTTGGCTAATTGATTAGCTGTTCTTCCCTGGAAAACCATTTTCATGCTTGCCGGAGGTAAATGCCAGTTTGGATTTCCCGGCGGTGTATTTAATCCTTCCATATTCGTTGGCTGATGACAATTCGAACATTTCATTGCATAAAGACCTTTACCGTCCTGGCCCCTTTGTGGAAACATATCGTGCAAACGGCTGTTGTCGTCCTGCAATGGAACATCTCCTGCAGGATGGCA
>DASYQG010000453.1:0-7727 GCA_036005825.1 Chitinophagaceae bacterium
ATGGTGTTTGTTTGAAATCGCATGATCCGAATTTTGTTTGCCAAAATATACTTGTAAGAAATTGTACCATTCGTTCAAGCGCAAATGGTATTAAGTTCGGCACGGCTTCACTCGGAGGTTTTAAAAATATAAAGCTTGTAAATATTAAAGTATTCGACACGTATCGTTCTGCAATTGCTCTAGAGGCTGTTGACGGAGGATTTATTGAAAATGTAGAAGCAGATAGTTTCCAGGTACTAAATACGGGTCATGCTGTTTTCCTTCGAATTGGCGAACGTCAAGCTGGCAAAAAAGGAAAATTGGAAAACATACGAATAAAAAATTTTACAGTAGAAATAGCAGCAACCAAACCAGATGCAGGCTATGAATATGAAGGACCAATAGAAGATATGCCAAGAAATATTTCACCACCGATAGTCATTGCAGGTTTACCAAGTTCTTTTATCAAAAATGTTTCCTTTACTAACATTGAAATAAAACATCCAGGTGGTGGCAATCCTCAATTTGCAAAAATTTTATTGGATGAACTAGACAAGGTTCCTGAGATCCCTGCTTCCTATCCTGATTTTTCTAAGTTTCTGGAATTACCGGCTTGGGGAATTTATATTCGTCATGCAAGCGATATACAGTTTAGTAATTTAAAAATATCCTGCGTCAAAAAAGACTATAGGACAGCTATTGTGCTGGACGATGTGCATCATTCCAAGTTTATGTCTGCAACTATTAAAGAACCTGATAAGAAAGAATCATTATTTCAGCATAATACATCAGAGATTATTTTCAAATAACATATTTAGCTAAAGTTTTCTATCAACTTCAAAATTTTGCAGATTTTATGATATTCAAATGTGAACAATCAGACTTCGAAGAGATTTGCGAGATCATCAATGATGCAGCTTCTGCATATAAAGAAATAATTCCTGCTGACAGATGGCATGAACCATACATGTCAGAAGAAGAATTAAAAGCTCAAATTGAGCAGGGTGTTCAATTCTGGTGTTATAAAGAAAATGCAGAAATGATGAGAGTAATGGGAATCCAATATAAAGGCGATGTTACATTGATCCGTCATGCATATGTCAGATCAGTTTATAGAAGCAAAGGGATAGGCAGCCAATTATTAGCACATCTCGCTTCTATTTCTACAACGCCAGTTTTAATTGGAACCTGGGAAGCTGCAACATGGGCAATTAAATTCTATCAAAAACATGGTTTTCGCTTGTTATCAAAATCGGAATCGGAGACTTTACTAGCCAAATATTGGACAATACCCACTCGCCAGATAGAAACATCGGTAGTATTAGCCAGCCCAAACTGGAAAGTGTAAATGAACTAATCATACCACTACTCAATTAAACTTTCCTTGACCACGGGAATAATAGATTTATTTATTCATCATTAACTTCTCCAGCACATAATAAGTGATTGGACAGAATGTAGAATTCTTAAGCGTCAGCTCTTTTCTTTTTATGATCACATCTTCATCAGTATAAGGAAAGCGGCGGCAGTCGGAAGGCCGATCTTCATAAATAGAGCAGAAATTATCGGCGCCTAAAAAAGGACATGGTTTTGTGTTTACTATAAAATCTCCTTCTTCATCCACCAACAGATATTTTTCTATAAACTCGGATTCCCGAAGACCCAGAACCTTGCTGATCCTTTTTATATCTGGTGTTTTAAATCTTGGAGAATAATTTTTGCAGCAGTTAGCACATTGAAGGCAATCAATTTTAGAAAAAGCCTCTTCATGCAGGTCTGGCAGGGCTTTCAGCACTTTGTTTTTATCAGCCCGTTGAAGAAATTGCTTGTACTTCTTCTGGTTATCAGCCGATTTCTTCTCCCAGTTTTTCAAAATATCCTCTGCCATAACGCAAAGTAACAACCTGTTTTCCACAGTTGAACAATAAGCATTTTATTAGGCTTTGCAACCTTAACTTTGCGGCGCTGAATAATCAATCACAGAAGGAGAAAAACTATGAATCTTTTTGAAAAACAATCTTGCGAATTTATTTCCCGTCACATCGGACCCGATGAACACTCTACAAAGCAAATGCTGAAAACGATCGGCGTGCCTGATCTTAACACCTTGGTTAATAAAACTGTTCCGCCTGCCATCCGCATGCAACATGAATTGAATTTGCCTGCTGCGATGAGTGAACACCAGTACCTGCAGCATATCAAAGAGGTTTCGTTGCAAAATAAGGTTTATAAAAATTATATCGGCCAGGGATATTATGATACCATCGTTCCTTCTGTTATTCTCAGGAATGTATTTGAGAATCCAGGTTGGTACACACAGTACACACCTTACCAGGCTGAAATATCGCAGGGGCGTTTAGAAAGCTTATTGAATTTTCAAACAATGGTGAGTGACCTGACCGCCCTGCCAATTGCCAATGCAAGCTTGCTTGATGAAGCAACGGCTGCAGCAGAAGCAATGACGATGTTCTTCAATACACTCAATAAACATGATCATATCACGCATCCAAAGTTTTTTGTTGACAACGAGATATTCCCGCAAACAAAGGATGTTTTATATACAAGAGCAAAGCCGATCGGGATTGAAATTATAACCGGTGATTATAAAAAAGCAAATATCGATTCCACTTATTGCGGCGCTATCGTTCAGTATCCAAATGATAAAGGTTCAATAGAAGATCATCGTGAATTTATTAATAGTGTTCATGCAGCGGGTGCATTTGTAGCAATGGCTACAGACTTGTTGGCGCTAACTTTACTTACTCCTCCCGGAGAACTTGGTGCTGATTGTGCGATAGGTTCGGCCCAAAGATTCGGTGTTCCTCTTGGCTATGGTGGGCCCCATGCTGCTTTCTTTGCAGCAAAAGATGATTTCAAAAGAAGTATCCCAGGTCGTATCATCGGCGTAAGTGTTGATGCAAATAATAACCGTGCACTTCGAATGGCATTGCAAACCAGAGAACAACATATCAAAAGAGAAAAGGCCACTTCAAATATTTGTACAGCGCAGGCATTGCTTGCAAACATGGCTGCCATGTATACTGTATTTCATGGTCCTGATGGTTTAAAAAATATTGCAAAAAGAATTGCTGTACTGATACAAACAGTTGCTGAAGCAATTGAAGAATTTGGTTTTGAATTGGTATCAAATAATTATTTTGATACCATTACAATTAAAGCTGACAACATTTCATCAATAAAAGAAAAAGCAGAAAGGCAGCAGATCAATCTTCGATACATTGATAATAAATATATCAGCATATCAATTGATGAAACAACACTTACCGAAGATCTGTACGATCTTATTAATTGTTTTGAAGATGATAAGAACCCTGTTACGTTCGATATTCATCATGACGATGAACCAGATCATATTCCCCAGGGCTTATCAAGAACATCATTATACTTAACGCATCCTGTATTCAATACGCATCGCAGCGAAAGCCAGATGATGCGTTATATAAAATCACTGGAGAATAAAGATCTTTCATTGAATACTTCAATGATCACATTAGGAAGCTGTACCATGAAATTAAATGCTGCTTCAGAAATGATCCCTTTAAGCTGGGTTCATTGGAGTAAGATGCATCCATTTGCCCCGGCAGATCAAACAGAAGGATACAAACAAATTGTTGATGATCTTTCAAAATATCTATGTGAGATCACGGCGCTTGATGCATGCAGCTTGCAACCAAACAGCGGTGCACAGGGTGAATATACCGGCTTGTTAGCCATTCGTGATTATCATGAAGCAAATGGCGATCAGCATCGCAATATCATGCTGATCCCGATCTCAGCACACGGTACAAACCCTGCCAGTGCGGTGATGGCAGGAATGAAAGTAGTTGTAGTAAAAGCATTAGAGAATGGATACATCGATGTGAATGACCTAAAAGCAAAAGCAGCTGAGCATTCAGTAAACCTTGCGGGCATTATGATCACATATCCGAGTACCTATGGTGTGTATGAAGAAACAGTAAAAGAAATTACAGATATCATTCATCAGCATGGCGGACAGGTATACATGGATGGCGCCAATATGAATGCACAGGTTGGATTAACTGCACCGGGTTTGATCGGCGCCGATGTTTGCCATTTGAACTTGCATAAAACATTTGCTATACCACATGGTGGTGGTGGCCCTGGTATGGGACCGATCTGTGTAAAAAAACATCTTGCTGAATTCTTGCCTTCTCATTCGTCAATCGTGAAACGTCAAACATCAGATAGCATTTCTCACGATTCACGTCTCACGTCTCACGGCGCAGTTTCAGCAGCGCCTTATGGATCCGCAAGCATTTTACTAATCTCTTATGGATACATAAGAATGCTTGGAAACATTGGCGTTAAAAATGCAACTGAATACGCAATTCTGAATGCAAACTATATGCGTGCAAGATTGCAGGGACAGTTTGAAATCCTATATACAAATCATAATGGTCAATGTGCTCATGAATTTATTGTTGATCTAAGACCGTTTAAAAAATCTGCCGAGATCGAAGCAGAAGATATTGCAAAACGTTTAATGGATTATGGTTTTCATGCACCGACGATGAGTTTTCCTGTTCCGGGTACAATTATGATCGAGCCAACAGAAAGTGAAGATAAAGCCGAGCTTGACCGTTTCTGTGATGCATTGCTTAGCATTCGCCAGGAAATAAGAGATATTGAAGAAGGAAAAATGGATAAAAAAAATAATGCATTAAAAAATGCGCCGCATACTCAAGCAATGGTTGTAACAAGTGATTGGAACAAACCTTATACAAGAGAACAAGCAGCATTCCCGATGCATTATGTCACCCAAAATAAATTCTGGCCTTCTGTAGCAAGAGTGAATAATACTTATGGTGACCGGAATCTGATCTGCACCTGCGAGCCGATCGAATCTTATATGGAAGCGGAGGCCTGATAAGATGATAACTGATAGTTGATAGATGATATTTAGGTCCCGTTGAAATGATGGTGTAAATATTGCTTCACGTATTGAGATCATGGGTGTGCCAGGCGCCATCCGAGTTGAAAAAGCTATTTGAGATCAGAAGATAGAATCTTAGATCCCAATAAAAACAAAAAAGCTTCCCACTTGGGAAGCTTAATATAATATTCGTTTTATTTAATTTCCTCTGCCTCTGCCGCGACCATTCCCATTTCCGTTTCCATTGCCATTACCTCTTTGTTCTTGCTGCTGAGGTTGAGTTTGTGCTGGTCTTTCTACTTGTTGTTGCTGTCCACGATTTTGATAAGGCCTTTCCATTCGCTGACTATTTTGATTCGGCATTTGCTGTCTTTCCACTCTTTGACTATTCTGATTTGGAAACTGCTGCCTTTCTACTCTTTGGTCATTCTGAGTTGGAAATTGTTGTCTTTCTACTTGCTGATTGCCGCGATTCTGATATGGCCTTTCCATTCTTTGGCTATTCTGATTTGGCAACTGTTGTCTTTCCACTCTTTGATTATTCTGATTAGGGAATTGCTGCCTTTCCACTCTTTGATCATTCTGATTTGGAAACTGCTGCCGCTCTGTTTGCTGGTTACCTCTATTCTGATAAGGTCTGTCTACTCTCCTGTTCTGATCAGGCACTTGTTGTCTTTCCACCCTTTGATCATTCTGATTAGGGAATTGTTGCCTTTCTGTTTGTTGGTTACCGTGGTTCTGATATGGTCTATCCTGTCTTGAAGTATTTCTATCAATTTGTCTATCTGTATTTTCTCTTACAATTTCACGATTGATATTATTATTCCTGTCAATAGTTCCACCCTGGCTTCTTTGCCTGTAATTCTCAAAAGTTCTTGGCGTACCTCTATCAGAACCCCTGTTGATATAAGGTTTGTAAATAGAAACTTCATTGTTTCTTGCTATGGTACGTCCGGCTCTTTGAGACTCACGAATTCTCACGGGATCAATTCTTGAACCAGTATATCTTTCAACTTCATTACGTGAAGGACCAATTACATAATCCCTGTTCCGGCTATAATTATTAATGATAGTTGTGTTATTGATAATCGTTGTATTCCTGCCTCTATCTATATAGTACTTGGAAATATAGGGCGAATTAATGTATTGTCTTGGAGCAAAGCACCAATAATTGTACGGGACACTGTACCTGTTACCGAAATATAAATTGATATCGATTCCCGGGCTCATCGGTGCCCAACCATAATAGTCACTACCGCCACGCCATACTACCCAGGCAGGTGCCCAGTCATAATCCGGAACCCAGAGCCAGCCTTCATAAGAATCATAGACCCAACGACCGTAGTGAAATGGCGCCCATCCCCACTCATAGTCTGATACCCAGAGCCAGCCATCTTCTGACCATGCCCAATGTCCTTCAGATCTGTAAGGTTGAAAATCACTATACCTGTTATCGGGTCGCCACACATATCCATATTCAGGATAATCGATCCACTGTCCATAAGGACTCAGATCATCATAAAAAGTTTGGAAGGAAACATTAACTGATACCTGGGCTGAAGATTTGTTTTGTACTGCACCAAACAGCAACACTACGATCGCTATCATTGATGCTTTTAAGATACGTTTCATTTAAAAAGGATTTAGGTTGTAAAAAAATGGCTTCTCAATTCAGTGACCGGTTTACATTTTCTAAACCCATAAGACTTATTATCAACATGTATATGACGATAAACATGCCAGCTTTTATGTTAAAGAGATGTTTGAATATTTTTAAAGAGAGTATTATCGAAATTTTCAGTTAATATTTTCTTTAAATAAAAAGCAGTCATGAATGATATGACTGCTTACAATAAGTATTTAAGTAAGATTAATGTTTTAGTCGAATTGCAATTCCCAGTTGGCCAACCTGGCTATGATCAACAATATCATCGAACCGGCTTACATCGGTTAAACCAAAATTATAACGACCATATAATAGTAATTGCTCAGTTGCCTTAAAACCTATACCCAGCCCTAACGCAACTTGTGCAGCCGTAAAATCTTCTTTTGCATTTATATGTCCTGATTCATCATCAGCTTTATCCTGTGCACTTAAAAGCAAACCAAACTGTGGTCCTGCTTCAAAATATATTTGTGGCGCGGGGTAGTATTGGATCATTAAAGGAAGTTGAAGATAACCCAGCGCTAATGTTCTTTCCACTCCATTGTTGGCGATATACCGTTGCCCTTCTCCTGAATACAATAACTCAGGTTGAAAACACCAGTTCTTATTTATAGTATGATGCAGAAAAACACCTGCATGACCACTGATCCTACTTCGGCCTTCAAATCCACTTAAGCTGGCGATATTTATACCACCTTTTATACCTACTGCTTGTTGAGCCTTGACAGTTGAGAATAAGAAACTCATCGCAGCAACCGAAAGGATCGTTGTTACTTTTTTCATAATCATTGATTTTACTATTGATTTTCAAAGCCCATGCCAGTAGAAACAACTGGGTATTTTTTAACTGTAATTCAGGGAATTAAATTTTATACACAATTAAACTTTAAACTTTGATCTCAGAAGTGAACTAACAGGTTAAAATAAAAATGCCCCGTTAAACGGGGCATAATAGAAACACAAAAGAATTTTATTGTTTCACATTCACCGTTATTTTATTTGTAAGCCTGCTTCCGTAGGAACGGTGCATTGCATCAGCAAACTGCAGGGTCAAAGAATGTTTTCCCGGAGGCAATTTTATTTCCGCAGAAGTTTGTGCATTTCCAAAGTGAAGATGAACAGAATCTTTTTTGATCACTTCACCGGTTGGAATTGAATCAATGTCAA
>DASYQG010000454.1:0-4725 GCA_036005825.1 Chitinophagaceae bacterium
CAAATGGGCATTCCGGAAAACGCCGCAAAAAATTTTACTGAAATGGGTCATGCTATGCAATCTGGCATCATGTTCGAAGATTATTGGAAGCATCATCCCGATAAACTTGGCAAAACCAAGCTTGAGGATTTTGCACAAACATTTGCAGCAGTTTATCATTCGAATTAATTTTTTTGTTTATCAACAGGAGTAATACTGTTCAGCTTCTGTTGTGTCACTCACTTGTGCTGATAGTAATTCTATTGAACAGGATATGCAACAGCCTGTCCTGACACCGAGCAAAGCGAGGCGGAAGGATTGCGACGCATAGTCTGCACAGAGCGAAGCGAAGTGTTCGACGACAACAATTCTTATCATCAGTAAAATAATTTATATGAAAGTTGGAATAATCGGAAGTGGCATCGTTGGTCGTGTGTTAGCGACAGGTTTTTTAAATGAAGGCCACCAGGTAATGCTTGGCACAAGAAACATAAGTAAAGAAGATGTGGTAAAATGGAAAAATGAAAATAAGGATGGTTTACTGGGTTCATTCCAGGAAACAGCTCAGTTTGGAGAAACAATTGTATTAGCAGTCAGTGGCCTTGTAGCGGAGGATGCGATCAATCTTGCAGGCAAGGAACACTTCAGCAATAAAATAATTATTGATGCCACAAATCCCATTGCAGCTGTTCCTCCTGAAAATGGTGTATTGAAATATTTCACAACCCTGGAAGAATCATTAATGGAAAAAATTCAAAAGCAACTGCCCGATGCAAAAGTTGTAAAAGCATTTAGTTGCGTTGGAAATGCATTTATGTACAAACCGAATTTTAATGGCAGCATTCCCACCATGTTCATTTGTGGCAATGATGACCCGGCAAAAAAAACAGTTATAGATATCCTCACATCATTTGGCTGGGAAACGGAAGATATGGGCAAGGTGGAAGCAGCAAGAGCTATCGAACCTTTATGTATTCTTTGGTGTATCCCAGGTTTTATAAGAAATCAATGGACACATGCATTTAAATTGTTGAAAAAATAGCGACAATGAAAAGCCCTCTTTAAAAAGAAGGCTTCAATTTTTATAATTATTCTTTTCGATTATTATCTCGCTACAACCAATTGGCCGGCTGCCAATCTATCGCCGCCCGGGTTGCGGAACTCAATGATATAAACTCCTGCTGCCAGTTTCGAATTGCTGAAATCAAATCTCGTATAAGGAGTAGTGGTTACTTCGTGACGTTCAACTATTCTTCTTCCCATCATATCGATCACAACAAGTGTAACCGGTGTGTTTGCCTGTGGCATATAATAGGTAACATAATATGCACCGCTTGTTGGATTGGGATAGATGAACAGTTGACTTGTTGGCAACGCTGTAAATGTCACTCCCGAGGTTGTGCTTACACAACCATTTACATCAGTTACTCGTACCGTGTATGTACCAAGATGGTAAGCATCGACTGCATATGAAGAACCAGTGATCGAAGTTTGCGCAACTCCATTTATAAACCATTGGTATGATACACCAGCAGGTGATGAAGCAACTGTTAATGTAGTTAGCATACCTGGTCTTAATTGTGTTTGACCAGCTGGCGATAAACCGAGGCTAACTGTTGGCAATGGGTTTACAGTAAGTGTTGCAGCATTTGAATTCACTGCGCCACATCCTGCATTTGATAATACAAGACGATAACGATAGCCATTTTGAGATGGTTGAACATTCGTTAAGGTCAGTGTTGTTGTAGTAGCACCGCCTATATCGGTCCAGGTGGTACCACCATTGGCACTCACTTGCCATTGTGTTGTTGTAATAGTACCGGTTGCCGCAGCAGTAAATGTAACAGAACCATTCTGACATGCTGTTCTGTTTTGAGGCTGTGTTGTGAACGAGATTAAATTTTGAATTGCTAATGTTACCTGATTTGATGTTTTTGAAGGTGAACATGTTCCTGATATAACCACGTCATAGGTCCCGGCATCATTCGCGGTAGTTGAATTAATTGTCAATGTAGTAGATGTAGCTCCTGTTATATTTCCTCCATTTAAAAGATTGACTCCACCCTTACGCCATTGATAGGTGAGCGCATCACCTGTTGCTACTACAGTTAATGTCGCATTTGAACCGAGGCACACAAATTGATTAACTGGTTGCGTGGTTATGGTTGGAATCCCCAACAAAGTAAGAGTAGCTGCAGCAGATGGAAGTGAGCAGCCTCCTGTAACAAGCACATCATAACTACCGACATTATTTGTCGTAACTGCATTAATCGTCAAGGTAGCCGACGTCACTCCAGCAATGTTTCCTCCATTTGTGAGATTAACACCGTCCTTGCGCCACTGATAAGTGAGTCCGGGTTCGGTTGCTACAATTGTAAATGTAGCATTGCTGCCTGGACAAAGTAACTGGTTTTGTGGCTGCGATGTAATTGTTGGCGGCGCAACAACTCCGAGTGTAGCGGGAGTTGAAATTATTACTGTACCACAAGTGGATGTTATTACAACATCATAATTTCCAACATCTGTGTTGTCTACATTCGCAATAGTTAATGTGCTCGAGGTAGCTCCCGCAATATCTCCGCCATTTGTAAGATTAACACCACCTTTGCGCCATTGATAAGTAATCCCTTCGCCGGTGGCGCTTAATGTAAATGTTGCGGTTGAGCCGATACAAACATTTTGACTTGCAGGTCCTGGTTGACTCAGAGTAACAGGACAAGCGGTCTGAATTTTAACGGCATCCAAACTACAATTATCACCAAAAGATGAGTGAAACTTGAATCCGACGAATATTAGAGGTTGGTTAATTGCTGCCGCTGGCAAGTTTACTTTTTTAAGCTTCCATTCTCTTGTCCCTCCGGGTATCGTAGGATCATAACGTGGTATAAAAGCGCCAGCATCAGACCAGGTACTTCCATCCAAAGAATACTGCACCTGCACACCTTCCAATAGATAGGCACCGGAATTGTATGAGGTGCTATTTTCATTATACCAATAAAATTGAACTTCCAGATTTGGTGCACCAGTTGTTACTATTGCTGGTGATACTAACCTTGTTTCATTACCATTGCTAAAAGAAAAAGAGTTCCAGTAAACATATCTTGTCCCTTCATATGGAGTAGTAGTGGGATTGGTGCTTGACGTTTGAAAACTGATATTGCTGGTACCAATTACATATTGTTGCGTCCAGCAGTTCGGAAATATGGCAGTACCTGACGTATTAAACCCTTCGCTTATAGGTAATGTAAGTACCGATCCTGAAACATCAACCAATAAACTAGAAGAGTAGGCTTCTTCTGCTGAACATATTATCCTCCTTCTAAAATAAGTGTCAGAGGTTATGATGGTTGTCAAACTCTGATTTGTTTCTCCGGCTATCGGACTCCAGTTAATATTGTCGATAGAAGATTCCCATTGATAAGTTAGACCTGCTCCGAAAGTAGAACCGGTGACAGAGAGTGTATTAATACCTGGGCAAACAGTGCCTGACGGTCCGACCGTGGTTCCACCAGTAGGCGCACCAGTACACGGTCCGGGTGGCGAAAAGGTATACATAACTCCACTGCCTGGCCACAAGGTATTAGAATTATTTGCTGTGCTTGTGCTGGCTGTGTTAGCTGGAGTAGTCACCGAAATATAGTTTGTTGACACTACTCCGCTAATTCCAATTGAAGCACTTGAAGCTGGACCGCCTCCAGCTCCATACCTGAACTCAATCTTACCACTCGATTCATATAGCCAGGCCTGCATTGTGGAATTAGCAGCACCTGTGGTGTTCCTTGGGATTGTAACAAACCATTGTACAATTAAGATACGATTAGGTGCACTTCCACTTATCAAAGAACGCACTGAACCATTATTACCCGTCGCAATGTCATCCCAAAAAAGAAACAATTTTGGAACGTTAGTAGCTGTTGTAATATTATTTGTAATCTGTGGAACTGCGGCAGAGGAACCTAATTTAAGAAATCCATCTGGTGACACTGAAAATTGTGTGTATCCGATATTTTCATAATTAAAAGTAAATCCTATATCTTGAAGAAAAGAAGTGGCATCATCTGTTCCAGAATTTATAAGTATAGTTGATCCTGTCATTGGATCTAACGCTCCCGTAGAAACAGAGAATGTATATACGTTGGCAGTCTGGGCTTTCAAGACCGGATCAAAAAAGAAAGATAAAAACAAACCAAAAAGTAAAAAGTAAATTTTTCTCATATACAGTTTATTTTAAAAATATATTCAACAACCTTAATAAAATACTACATTCAGCAATATATCATATTGATTCCTGCCATTTTACCTAGCTTTTATCTTTTTTAATTGTTGTATTATTTTAACTGATGTCTTGGCAAATGCAAACTTGAATAAAGGATTTGAGTCGGATAAGAAAAGCAAGATTCCAGAAAACAGGTTTTCTTTTCTCTTTCTTGATATTCCGGAATATTCCCTTTTATCAAAAAGGTATAAAACTGACATAGGCAGTTAGTTGTTTTGGTATTAAAAGTAAAGCGTTAGTTACAACGACCTAAGTTAGTATTTTTTTGATAATCCGAGCAAAACGAATGAAAAAAAACCAAGGAGGTTTTCTACGGTACTAACCTCATTTATTTCATTTGTATACAAAGTCTTCTTAAAGGTCAAGAGCCAACAAAATAATCGGGTTTTTTACCCGTTTTACATACCGGAGACATTGGAAAATGAAGAACACAAAAAGATCATTCTTACCCTTAATTATCGCTGGCTTTT
>DASYQG010000455.1:0-2405 GCA_036005825.1 Chitinophagaceae bacterium
CGGCCCGTCCAGGGACCGGTTGAGGAGCACGACTCTTTTTTCGTCATTCGTTTCTTTTTTATTATTAAAAGAACTCACCTCTTTACGGTTTTGATAGATCTCCCACTTATCATAGGATTGGGCCTGTACGGTCACAGAAAATAAGATCAGCGTATATAAAAACAGTTTCGCCATGATTTGTTTCAGTTAAAACGAAGTTCGGGGAAAAAACGTTGCATGCCTTAATCATTATGATGGGGTTTTGTGTCTGCATGGCCAAGGCTTTTACCCGGCGACACTACATCACGGATCATTTGTTTTAATTCTTTGATCTCGGGAAAACCACCATATTCTTTCCTGTCAAAGATCGTTTTCCCTTCGATCGTGATGCGATAACTGCCATTTACTTCACTGGGTTGCAATGTTACTTCTTTCAACTCAGATTCAAAAGTGGTTAAAAATTCCTGCGCCATATATGCTGCACGAAGTAACCAATGACATTTTGGACAATATTCAATAATGATTGAAGATTTTTTCATACAACAGTATTTTATATAAAGTATTTACCATTTCAACAAGGCGCTTGCCCATGTAAACCCGCTGCCGAAAGCAGCCAGGCAAACCAAATCGCCTTCATTTATTTTTCCCATTTCCCATGCTTCGCATAAAGCAATAGGAATTGATGCGGCTGTTGTGTTTCCATATTTCTGAATATTGTTATAGACCTGGTCATCAGCCAATCTTAATTTTTTTTGTACGAACTGGGAAATACGAAGATTTGCCTGATGCGGAACTAGTAATTTAAGGTCGGATGTTTTATAATTATTTGTATTTAACGCTTCCATTATTACCTCAGGAAATTTTTCAACTGCTATTTTAAATACAGCTTGGCCATCCATGTTTGGAAAATTTTGTGCTTTATCGATCATAGCATGACTCATAAACATTTCGCCAATCTCCGCTTTATCAAAATCAGCAAGTTTGTTTTCTCCAACCCAATAATTTGCATGAGTACCCGGGTTGTACATCGCTAATATCTCTGCATTATTTCCATCACAATGTAAATGTGTACTAAGAAGACCACGGTTCTCATCTTCTGTTGGTTGCAGAACAACGGCGCCTGCTCCATCACCAAAGATCACGGAGATATTTCTTCCACGTGTACTGAAGTCAAGTCCGAAGGAATGTTTTTCACTGGCAACAACAAGTATATTTTTATACATGCCGGTTCTTATAAACTGGTCGCCGGTACTAAGCGCATATACAAAACCTGAACATTGGTCTCTTATATCCAGTGCACCAATTTCTTTCATCTTCATAGCACGTTGCACTAATACACCACAGCCAGGAAAATAATAATCGGGACAGATGGTAGCGAAGATGATAAAATCAATATCCTGTGGAGTGATGCCCGCTCTTTCAATTGCGATCTTTGCAGCCTCTATTCCCATTGTCGCTGTGGTTTCTTTTGTGCGATCCGCATATCTTCTTTCTTTTATACCGGTACGTTCCTGTATCCATTCATCACTAGTGTCCATGTATTTGATAAGGTCGTTATTAGTAACAACATTTTTTGGCACATACATACCAATACCGGCAATCTTAGATCGTAGCATGGCAATTGTTTATTAAGAAAGAAAGATAGCAAATGTGCAGGAAATGCCGGGTGATTTAAAGCGGGATGTCGACTTCCGAACGATAAATGGGTAAATTCTGCCACACTCATTTTTTATTTCTATTCGACGCATTTATAGCATGATATTTTCTAAGAATAAAAAAAGGCTTCAGTAAAAATCCCATAGCGGACTGCATGGACCAGACTAAAAAGAATATTTGGGTCAAACCGGCACGAATAGTAGCGAAGACTATTCTGTTTATCATTTTATTTTTACTCGTCATTCTTTTATTGATACAAACTGGGCCTGCACAAAATATTCTTCGTGTAAAAGCAGTCGCTTATCTCCAGAAAAAATTAAAAACTAAAGTTGAAGTTGGAAAAGTTTACATCGGTCTGCCGAAGAATATTATTCTTGAAAATGTTTATATAGAAGACAGGCAGAAAGATACTTTATTATCCGGTGGTAAGATAGAGGCCAATCTGGATCTCTTCAAGTTGATCTTTAAAAATCAAATGGATATCCAGAGTATATCTCTGGATAATATCACTGCTAAGATCAAACGACAGCTTCCCGATACAGCTTTTAATTTTCAATTTGTTGTTGATGCCTTTACAACTAAAGACACTTTAACCACAATTGCTGACACTTCATCTTATTTTATTTCAATTCCGTCTGTTGAATTAAATAAGATCAGGATCATTTATAAAGACACGATCACTGGCACTGATGCAGAAGCATGGCTCGATCATCTTGATACACGGATTGATAAAATGGATTATGAACATTTCTATTTTGATGTTCCTAAAA
>DASYQG010000456.1:0-4638 GCA_036005825.1 Chitinophagaceae bacterium
TTCCATGGAAAAGTCATTAAAGAAAGAAGGAATAAAAGTAAGGAATGATAAGGTTGTTGATTTTGAAAAACACTTTTGGGACCCGATAAAAGAGTTGGGCTTTTAATTATAATACGGACTGATCATAAAATAAACTACCACCCCGGTTACCGCTACATAAAACCAGATCGGCCAGGTGATCCTTGCAAGTTTTTTATGTCTTGCAAATTCCCCGATCATAGAACGATAAGCAGTAAATAAAATAAAGGGAAGAATAATGGCCGCAAGTATTATATGAGTTCCTAAAATAAAGTAGTAGACATAACGGATAGGTCCTTGCCCACCGAACTTTGTTTCGCCAGTGAATAAGTGATGACAGATATAACTTACTAAGAAAAGACAGGAAAGAATGATCGCTGTGATCATTATTCGTTTATGCAAAAGATATTTCTTGTTTTTAACAGCAATTAATCCAGCCAACAGTAAAACAGAAACAGTTGAATTAATGGCCGCATTGATCTTGGCAAAGATGTGTTCATCAAAACCAAGATTCACATCCAGTTTTACTTTTCCCAATGCTGCAATGGCTCCAAATACAATCACGGATACTGCTATTATAAGAACTCTTGCCCTTACATCATTTTTTTTCCAGGCTGCAGGTAGCATAATCATTTATTCCTTGTTTTTCTCAATACAACTAAAAATATCCCGAGTCCAACCAGCGTCAGTAAGAAAACAACTCCAAGCAATTCAAGTTTACCATCAAAAAAACTTTTTTTCTTTTTGTCTTTCTCCAGCATGAGCAATACAATATCTTCAGAAAGTTTAATAAGATCTTTTTCTTCGCTGGCATGGTATGTCCGCGGATTTCCATATTCATCTCTTGGCATTCTTACTACCCTGTCCCGGTCAATCAGTACAATTATATCAGTATGAAAAAATCCTGTATCAACTCCTTCCGGGTCCTGTATGGAAAGATTCATGTGTTTTAATGAAAGATCATAGATGGTTTTCTTATCTCCTGTAAGTAACCACCAGTTATCAGGATTTATTTGAAAACGATCTGCCCATTTTTTTAAATTAGCAACTGAATCTCTGTCAGGATCAACACTAAATGAAAGAAACTGCACAAAGTCGGCAGTGCGGTCACCAACCTTTTCTGATTTCTTAATGGATTCCTGCAGTTTTTTAATGTTCATTGTCATCCCCGGGCAAATAGTGGCGCAGTGAGTAAAAAAGAAATTCGCTACAATGATCTTAGGAACTGTATCCCCGGTTTCAGGATCAACCCTTACCATATCGTGCAGGGAAACTTTATTTCCTTCCTGGTTGGTTAATGTAAAGTCGGGGATCTTATGCCAGATAGTTTCATTTTCAATTTTTCCGTTCACCACTTTCGAGATAGTAGTATCCGCATAGATCGGTTTTGGAATATGTATAGCATCTGTGCTCATTTGCTTCATGATAAAATAAGCTACCAGTGGGATCAGTACTGCCAGTATCAATGCATATAACGCTGTTTTATTCACATCAAATTTTTTATACAAAAAACACTGTCCCGCCTGGGGCGGGACAGTAGTTCAGTAATTAGTTAAAATAAATATTATCAATGACCGCCACCACTCTTTTTCTCTATCTTCTTTTCCTCGAAATGCTTGTCGTATGAATTGCGGAGGTTCTTATAGGAATTACCATCCCACAAAAAAGCTGCGATAAACCAAATGAACAACATCAACGGAACCACTACCGTCATGATCATATTTCTTATTTCATCACCAAGATGCATGAATACAGAGACGATATAGTATGCTTTGGCAAGTGTTAGGATGCAAACCATCCCCTTGAACATAAGGACAAGTAAGTGACTTGGGTCAGGCCCCTTATGAATAGTATATATCGTAAGCCCTATTCCCAATTCAATTATAGTAATAACTGAAAGAAGAATGGTTGTCTTTCTGATTCTCTTCTTAAATTCCTCATCAGAATGATGCACCTGCGGAAAAGTCATTTCAGGTGAGATCGGTGTTTGTTGATGGTCCATATCGCTGCTATTCAGTTATCAGTTTATTTTAAATAAGATAAAAACAAAGGAATACAAATACCCAAACCAGGTCCACAAAGTGCCAGTACAATCCAGCTTTTTCGATCATCAGGTAATGACCGCGCCTGTCAAATACGCCTTTCCATGTCATGATCAACATCACGATGTTAATTATTACACCGGAGAATACATGGAAGCCATGGAAACCTGTAATGCCAAAGAAATATCCGCCAAATGCAATGGGACCTTTTTCACGAATATGTGTTTCGGCCAGATCGATCATCCCTATCAATTTATCCTGTGGCATTTTCAGCAGATCAGTCATGTTCATATCGGCATGATGTTCGTGCACCATTGATGCTAATGTTTGAACAGAAGTATTTTTTAACGCATCAGTAACTGCAGTGCCTTCTACCAATCTGCCCCATGGATTACCACCCATTGTCTGGCCAATCAATTCAATTTTACCATCTGCCAACACCGCATGTTCGCCGGTGATCAGGTGATGCCATTCCCAAGCCTGGCAACTAAGAAATGCGATACCACCAAGGATCGTCCATAGCAACCATTTCATAACTCCTTTCCTGTCTCCTTTGTGGCCTGCATGAACACCAAGCACCATTGTAACAGAGCTGATGATGAGAATAAATGTCATTATACTCACAAAAGCCAAAGGAAGATTCTTATGCCCCGCTCCCGGAAATGCATTAAACACCACGTTAGGATCAGTCCAGAAGTTTTGTGAAAAACGAATGGAGCCATAAGAAATAAGGAATGCGCCAAAAGTGAAAGCATCACTCATCAAAAAATACCACATCATCAGTTTGCCGTACTCTAAGTTAAACGGACTTCTGCCCCCGTTCCACCATTTGACCCCTTGTGCTGTTTCGTGTGAAGACATGTTGATTACTTATAATTTATTTGTCAAAATATTTTATGCTCCCGGCGACATCAATACTATCATCTTCTGTTGCGTCGCACTCTTGTACTTTCTGTCCGCTATTCCGCTTCTTTTGCTCGTTCATTATCTCATGGTCACCCTGAGCAAAGCGAAGGGCTATTCACTACTGACCATTCACCATTCGCTATTTTATCAAAATAAAAAACACAAACAAATAGATCCAAAGAACATCTACAAAATGCCAGTATGTTGCCATCACCTCTACACCTGTGCTTGCATAGGTCTTTGTCTGACTAAAGAAAGCTTTGATCAGCATTACTATTAATGCTATTGCTCCACCCAGCACATGCAACGCATGTAATCCGAATATCACATATAAAAACTGTCCTGCTCCTGCCACGCCTTTGAATTGTATGCCGCTATTCCATAGTTGCATAAATCCATTCCATTGCAATACAATGAACACAACGCCCAATATCATCGTAACCGCCATCAGTTGACGATAACGATTCATTTCTCTTTGTTTGAAAGAACGTAATGCCATTTGTATTGTCAGACTACTCAACAGAATGGCAGCTGTTGAATACCAAAACACCTGCGGTGTTTTTACTTCCGTGAAATTAGCCTGGCCACTCTTAACAATATAAGCACTGGTCAGTCCGGCAAACATCATAATGATGCTGCCTATTGCTATCCACATAGTAAACTTATGTGGATGAATTTTTTGTTTTTGTTGCATACTCACCGCTTCCATATCACATTTTTATAATTTGTCACCTAATAAAGCAAATAACACTACCGGTAAATAAATATAGCTGCTGAACATAACCCTTCTTGCTGCTTTCACTTCCATTTCCCTGTATAATCTAACACATTGCCACACCATAAAAAGATTGGCTGCAGTAACAATGAAAAGACTTACGGTTCCGCTCATTCCAATCAAATAAGGAACAACTCCCATCGGCAACAGCAACAACGAATAAATTACCGTCTGCAATGCTGTAAATTTTGTCGGTCCTTGTTCACTTGGCAAAAGTTTAAACCCGGCAAGACTATAATCTTTATATGCGATCCAGCATATAGCCCAGAAATGCGGAAACTGCCACAAGAACTGAAGACCAAACAAGACCCAACCACCGGTACCAAGTGTTTCATCTCCGGCCGCCCAACCAATTAAGCAAGGCAATGCACCGGGAAATGCGCCAACAAGTACCGCAACTGCATTTACCTTTTTTAATGGCGTATAAATAAACGCATATAAAAAAAGACTTAATGCTGCAAGCCCTGCAGATGTCCAGTTGAAATAATATCCAAGAATAATAATTCCAACGGCACCGGCAACAATTGCAAAGACCCATGCTTCAGTAACACTCATTCTTCCTGCAGCAACAGGCCGGCTTGCTGTTCGCTTCATCATTGCATCTGTATTTTTTTCCACTGCCTGGTTAATGGCGTTTGCACTTCCTGTTACTAATAAACCACCGATAGCAAGCAATATGGTCATCTTTAAAGGATTCTCATATTTATTTTCTATTCCCGGGACTAATAAATAGGCAAGCACACTGGAAAAAACTACCATAATGCTTAATGAAAGTTTGATCAGCTTCAGGTAATCTTTTATTTTACTGCCAATATTTAAAGAACTATTTTTTTCATTACTGCTCATACATCTGTCGCTTCAATATATCTTTTATTCGAAAGAGCCTTCAAACTAGTG
>DASYQG010000457.1:0-8895 GCA_036005825.1 Chitinophagaceae bacterium
TGCAAACCCTGGTCAAGACTTTCCTTCTCTTTTTTACCAAATAGTTTATTTAAGAAACCCATATTACTTATACTATCAATTTTTTAAGACCCACATCCCAAACCTAAATGAAACATGATTAAAATAAAAAAGCCATCACAGGAGTGATAGCTATATCATTACTCCCCTTTAGGGGTTCGGGGTTATTATTTCTGCGCCAGGAACTCTTTCACTTTATCCTTATGCACGATTGCTTCTTTAAAACTATAAGCTCCTGTTTTAGGGCTGCGTACAGCCTTGATCACTTTACTCCAGTTCTTTGCTTCGGCTGCTGCCTTTTGGTCTTTAGTCTTGATCGCGGTTTTTGCTGCTTTTGCCATTTTCTTTTGTTTATGGTTTGTGGTTTATAGTTTATCGTTCATCAAAGCTGGCTTAAAACCAAAAGCGATAGACCATAAACGATAAACTTATTTTATTTCCTTATGAACAGTCACCTTCTTTAATATCGGGTTGAATTTTTTCAACTCCAATCTTTCAGGATTGTTCTTTTTATTTTTCTTGGTGATATAACGGCTGGTGCCGGGCTGACCACTTGCTTTGTGTTCAGTACATTCTAATATCACCTGTACACGATTACCTTTCTTTGCCATTGTCTATTCAGATTTAAATGTGTTGTCCTTTTTTTCTCAACTCCTTTACAACATTGTAAAGTCCATTCTTATTGATAGTGCGGATACCTTCAGTTGATAACTTCAGGGTGATCCATTTATCTTCTTCGGCCAGGAAAAAACGTTTTGTCTGCAGGTTAGGCAGAAAACGACGCTTGCTCTTGATATTCGAGTGAGAAACCTTATTCCCTGTGATGGGAACTTTACCTGTAACCTGACATACTCTTGCCATAATGACCAAAAATTTAGGACGGCAAAGGTAGGGGATTGAGTTTAGATTTCAGATTGCAGATTTGAGATTTTTTTCCTCAATTAGCTGAATTCCTTAAATCACTTACAGAGTTGGCTTTCAAAGGTTCAAAGTTAATATTTTGATACCGGCTATTGGGCCCTGATTGAGCTTCTGTTGCGACGCTCCGTTTGAGTTCCTATTCGCTCCCCATCTTTTTTTGAATGCTTGTTTTCCAGTAGCTTCGCAGCCCAACATAAATCTTAAATCCAAAATTATCATGGCTTACGACGTAGTAGTTCTTGGCAGCGGACCCGGCGGGTATGTAGCCGCAATCAGGGCAGCGCAATTAGGTTTTAAAACAGCAATTATCGAAAAAGAGAGTCTTGGTGGCATTTGCCTCAATTGGGGCTGCATACCTACAAAAGCGTTGCTGAAAAGTGCCCAGGTTATAGAAGATATTAAGCATTCCAAAGATTTTGGCATTGAAGCCAGCGGCACGCCGAATTTTGAAGCGATCATCAAACGTAGCCGTGGCGTAGCCGATAAAATGAGCCGTGGTGTCCAGTTTCTGATGAAGAAAAATAAAATCGACGTGCACATGGGTTTTGGAAAACTAAAAGCCAAGGGACAGATCGAAGTAACCGCAGCCGACGGAGCTAAGAAAGTTGTTGAAGCTAAATATATAATTGTTGCGACCGGCGGCCGCAGTCGTGAATTGCCTTCAATGAAACTGGATGGCAAAAAAATAGTTGGCTATCGTGAGGCAATGTCATTACCCAAACAGCCCAGATCAATGATCGTTGTTGGCAGTGGCGCTATTGGTGTTGAATTCGGTTATTTCTATAACAGCGTGGGCACAAAAGTTACCATCGTTGAATTTTTACCAAGAGTTGTGCCTGTAGAAGATGAAGAAGTTTCAAAAGAGCTCGATAAGAATTTTAAAAAAAATGGCATTACGATTATGACCAACAGCGAGGTAACATCTGTTGATACTTCAGGCTCTGGCGTAAAAGCAAAAGTAAAAACTCCGGATGGAGAAGTTACTCTTGAAGCAGATATACTGTTAAGCGCCGTTGGTGTTTCAGCAAACATTGAAGGAATAGGTTTGGAAGAACTTGGTATCAAAACTGACAAAGGCAAAATAATGGTTGATAAATTTTATCAAACCAATGTTGCCGGAATTTATGCGATCGGTGATTGTGTGCCCGGCCAGGCTCTTGCTCACGTTGCAAGTAAGGAAGGAATAATCTGTGTTGAGAATATTGGTTTCAATGAAAAGAAATATAATCACAAACCTGAGCCGATCGATTATAATAATGTTCCGGGTTGTACTTATTGCTATCCTGAAATTGCCTCTGTTGGTTATACTGAAAAGCAAGCGAAAGATGCCGGCTATGAAATTAAAGTTGGCAAGTTTCCATTAAGTGCAAGCGGTAAAGCATCTGCTGCCGGGCATCTTGAAGGTTTTATAAAAGTGATCTTTGATGCTAAGTACGGCGAATGGCTCGGAACTCACATGATCGGTTATAATGTGACGGAGATAATCATACAAACAGTTACGGCTAGAAAATTAGAAACAACTTACCAGGAAGTATTGAATAGCATTCACCCGCACCCAACTATCAGCGAAAGTGTGAAAGATGCCATTGAAGTGGCATATGGTGAAGCGATACATTTATAGAACCACGATTTAAATGATTACTGGGATTACGAGGAAACTTATGATCCATTTTGTTTTAATAAGTCTTCAAAAAAAAGTATTTCCGATTTCCTCAAAATCATCTTTAATCCAATTAATCATGGTTCTAAAAAGGGCTATCTTTCGATAGCCCTGCCTCTCAGTTAGTGTTGGTTGCCGATCTATAGTTTAATAAATTTGGCGTGTAATTTTTCTTCTTCTTTTTCTGCCCTGATAAAATAAACTCCGGCAGTTAAACGGCTTACATCAATCGTTTCAATTCTTGAACTGATGGTCTTACTTAAAACAATTCTTCCGCTCATATCAAGTATTTCCATTTTTCTTCCTTTCCATCTATCATCATATTCATAATATATTTTTATCGTGCTAGTAGCAGGATTTGGATAAACCTTTGCAGATAACCATTGGGGATAAAAATCTGGTAACTCGGCAGCTTGAACTGTTGAAGTATTCAGTCCTTTTGAATAAAGAATAGAATTTCTTGGTCCACCTTGTTCAAATAGCACCCTGGCCCTCTTTCTTTGTCCTTTTGTAAACATATTCATGCAAACATCATCTGTAAAATCCATAAAGTTCATATACATATCACCTGTGGGGCCATTGCTGCATGTGACCCTGCTGCCATTCGGACAACCAGGAGTATAACTACCTTGCTTTGGTGTATCATCAACTTTATCATCTCCACAATAACCTTCTCCCCAAATATGATAAAGATTAAACCAATGCCCAACTTCATGCACAACCGTTCTAAGGTCATTAATTGTCGGTGTAGTGCCACGAGGATTAAAAACGTCTTCAAAAGACAAAACAACTCCATCTTTTTTTGGATCCATACCGGGAAATGTGCTATACCCAAGAACATCCAGCATGTTACATATCCAAATATTCAAATAACTTTTCGAGTCCCATCCATCATCGCCATATGATTCACTGAACTTCATTTTATCATCAGACATCCAATAACCTATCGGTGTATATTTTCTCACAACGCCATTCGTGCCTACTCCACGTGGATCCATTGTTGCGATCTTGAATTCAAATCCCATTGAGGCAGCATAAGGTTTAAATACAGAAGGAATATTTGAAGTGTCAGCGTTCTTTTTATTAAAGTCACGGTTCAGAGCTGCTATCAAAAGATCCAGGCTTTTTCTTTCTATATTTTGATCTGGGGTGTGATAAAGTATATGAAAAACTACTGGAATAGTTATGACCTCCTCCACTCCATTAACTCTTTGTGTTGTGCCTGGATAGCTTGTTCTTTCCCTGGTAAACACTTCCACTTGTTCTAATTTTTCTTTCAAAGATGTGTTTTCGCTTATTTGCTTATTAACATATTCTTCCATGCTGCATCTCTTCTGCGCAAACAAGTGAAGGCTGGTAACAACAAAAAATAATATTGCCGGGTACTTAACCATAATAATAAAATGAACGATCTTAAAAAAAATGTGGGATTCCAGGGATACGGGGACAATAAAACCGGCATTCAGAAGGATATGAATCAGAAAATCTTTAGGATGGAATTACCAGGTGATAAGGGGGTGTGATTGATACCCAAATATAATTGATTAACATTTTAGTTTGCAACTTTCTCATTTAAAATATTTTTGAATCGTACATTTACTAAACTAAATCGATCAATGAGAAATCAATAAATGAAAAGAAAAACATTTGTTCCACTTATCGTAGTTTCTCTTATTTCGTCATCAACAGTTTTGTTTTTTCGTTGCAAACCCAGGGATAAGACGGTATATCTTCAAATAGACCATAAAATAATTGAAACATCACCGCATGATACAAGCTTCTATACGCAAGGGCTTACTTTTTATAAAGGAGAGTTGTACGAAGGTACTGGTGATCCTGGTTATCTTGGGAAATCAAGATTAATGAAGATAGACCTGAAAACAGGTAAGCGGTTAAGAGCAATTTCATTATCAAATAAATTTTTTGGTGAAGGTATAACCATCTTAAGAGATACTATTTACCAGCTTACCTGGCAGCAGCATAAAGTATTTGTATATAGGTGATTTTAAACAGGTAAAAGAATATAATATCACCACAGAAACGGGTGAAGGTTGGGGTCTGACAAACGATGGTCAAAAGCTAATTGTAACTGATGGTAGTGGTGTACTTTATTATTATGATCCATCTACTTTCGCATTGTTAAGTAAGAGCTCGATCATGGAAGGTAATAGCCAAACATTTAATTTAAATGAACTTGAATATATTGATGGTTTTGTTTATGCTAACCAATATCAGTACCCTTACATTTTAAAAATTGATCCTGTGGCAGGAAGAGTAATTGCCAAATATGATTTAACCGATTTGTGGAAAAGGGCGCAGTCAATAAAACCTGATGTTGATTATCCCAATGGGATTGCTTACAATGAGATCACGAAAAAAATTTATGTGACAGGAAAATTATGGCCAGAAATGTACGAGATACAATTGGGACAGTAATTATTCTTTGTAAATCTATTCCAGTAAAATATGTAGATCACGGAGCTGTATATCTTAAAACTTTACGACATGGCCGTGAAACATTTTAGCCTTCACCTGATCAGAATTGCAACTTTCTCTTTTAAAATATTTTTTCAATCGTACATTTACTGAATTAAACCGATCAACGAGAAATCAATTACATGAAAAGAAAAATCATTCTTCCGCTTATCGTAGCTTCTCTCATTTCTTCATTCGCTTTTTTGTTTGTTTGTTGTAAACCGAAGGATCCTGTGACGGTGGCAGAACCGCCAATTGAAAACCAAACACCGCCTCCCCCGGTTTTAGGTCATACGATCATACAAGTTTATCCTCACGATACAAGTTTCTATACGCAGGGAATTACTTTTTATAAAGGAGAATTATATGAAGGCACCGGCGATCCTGGTTATGTTGGCCAGTCAAGATTGATGAAAATTGATCTAAAGACCGGGAAGGCTTTGAAGAAAATTTCTTTATCGGATAAATATTTTGGAGAAGGAATAACAATTTTAAAAGATACTATTTATCAACTAACATGGCAACAAAATGTAGTATTTGTTTATACGCTCAAAGATTTTCAAAAAGTAAAAGAATATAAAATAGATACCGAAGGCTGGGGCATTACCAATGATGGTCAAAAATTAATTGTTAGCACCGGCAATGGTATTCTTTATTACTATGACCCATCTACATTCAGGTTATTGAGCAAGAGTTCGATAATGGAAGGAAATAATCAAACATTCAATTTAAATGAACTTGAATATATTGATGGCTTTGTTTATGCAAACCAGTATCAATATCCCTATATCTTAAAAATTGACCCTGCAGCAGGAAGAGTAGTTGCCAAATATGACTTAAACGATATGTGGAATCGGGTAAAAGCAATTGATCCTAATGTAGATGTTCCAAATGGTATTGCCTACGATTCAGTTACAAAAAAGATCTTTGTTACGGGGAAATATTGGCCTGAGATGTACGAGATACAATTCGGTCAATAACTATTTTGAAATAATATAGATCACAGAGCTGCATTTCTTCACATCATTCATTGCTTTGAAATTTGAAATAAGCCCTGTCCAAAATGCGCTAATCCATTTTGTATCCCCGGTTTTATATTTACTACTAAGCAGGCTTACATAAAAACTATCAAACCACATTGGTTTCACAGCAACGATCTTTAATCCCGATTCTTTCATCAGCCATTGCATCGTATAAGGCGTAAAATGATAAAGATGTCTTGGCACATCATAAGCCGCCCAATACTCTTTATACTTTTCGGCATCATAGCTTGTGTAGTTAGGCACTGCTATAAAAAGTTTGCCATTATCAGTCAGCAATTTTTTAAATTCCTGAATATATTTTTTTATATCATGCACATGTTCTAACACATGCCAGAGAGTGATAGCATTAAATTCTTTTTCTGGTAAATTAAAAAGCCCGGGAGATGGAAGGAGGTTCAGTGAATGCTCTTTACTCGCCACTTCTCTTGCACCTTCGTCAGGCTCAAGCCCGGTAACCTTCCAGCCTTCATTTTTCATTGTGGATACAAAATTGCCGGTACCACTTCCTACATCCAGCAGGTTCCCGTTTTTTAAACCGGTATTTTTTTCAACAAGATTTTTCTTTTGATTGATAGAAAAATTCCGGACAAAGCGATAAATGCGATTGATCAATCCTTTTGACGTATCAGTATGTGAAATATAATCTTCAGATTTATAATAAGCACCGATGCTTGCTTCTGATGGCGAGTTTTGCGTAAACCTGACCTGGCAATTCCTGCAATGATAGATCTCAAAATATTCCTGGCTTACTGTATTATCTTTTACTTTAAATACTTCTGAAATGCCTGCCGATCCGCAAACCGGACAAAGTGTATAGTGAATTTGATTGCTCATTAATAAAGCCAGCCTTAGTTTGATTTGATGACCGTTTGATTTCCCGCTGAAGAAGTTGAAAATCCTTTCTCCGAAAAATACCAGCCGATAAATATCACTGCCAGCACAGCAATAATAGCAGCGATCAGCCATGTATAATTCTTCTTTTTAGTGCTTTCAGCAAAATACTCTTGCATTTCCACTGAAGTCTTTTCCTGCTCCCCTACCAGTACTGTGTGCTCAGCTTTAACACGAATAACTTTTTCTGCCGTTACTGGTTGTTCACTTTGTAAAATGATGGTTTGCGTTTCAATCTTTAGATCGCCATTATTATTACGACGGATCATACCGACGTTCTCCCAATTCACTTCTCCTTTTTCAGAAAGTTTCTTTTTTAAGTCAAAGGAAAAATCATTTACAGATTTTATGGCGTCCCATTCTGTAATTCCAAATGAAGAAGAAAGCCAGTCAAAAAGCTTTTTTGAAGGCTTATCATTTCGTGATTCAATCGTAAAATAAAATGAAGGCGAAGTAAACTGCTTGTTCGTGAAATCAAGTGTGGCTGAATTTTGGCAAAGAGAGATAGTGCCGATGCCGGGCAAACTCAATTTCTTATTTAGTAACAGGAATTCGTATAAGGTATCTTGCATTATTTCGTTTTCTGATCGAATGCGAAGATAACGCCGCCGAGGAAACTAAAGCCATATGACTTGTACAACTTCCATGGCTCATACTCTTTATTAAAAATATTATTGAATTGCGTCCAGAGATTCAGATTTTTCGTGATACGAAATTCAAGACCTGCATTCAGGTCAAATGAGCCATCCAATTGAGCTGCCTTACCAGCTGGTGTTCTGTATTGTGCCCCATCCCAAAGGAAAAGATCAGTTTTTAACCAGAGATCCTTTACAAGCTGGACCTTTGCAGAGCCTTTCATTTCAAACGGAACTAATCCATATGCCTTCTCATTTTCTTCTATATTCATGTACTTATTAAGAGTAATTCCTGCCAGCACCGAAAATTTTTCCTGTTCAGTATATCCAATTTCACCACCAAAATGAACAGCGTTCATCTCCGGCTCATAGATAACTCTGAAAGTATTGTCATAGATATTCAGTGTTGGATTATCATTTACAAAAAGTGGCTGATTCTTGTACGTATTATATCCAAGCTTTGCATTGTAAGTAAAATGATCGCCTATTGAACCTTTAAAGCCCGCAAACCTTTCTGTTATCCACGTATTTTTTAGACTGCCCGGTGCTTCTATATAAGGATTAATATTTGCGAGATATTGATACGATGTTCTCCTGATATAACCTGACATACCTGCCTGGAAAGTAAACCGCTTGTCTTCTGTGCTTGCCTCTATCAGCATATTAGGAAACATCTTAAAGGTCTTGTTATCCCATGACGGACGAATACCAACCTGTGCGCTGACTTTCGGAGTTTTGAATAAAACTGACGGGCTTATATAATAGAATGTATTGTCTTGTGCTGATTTATTATCCGGTTTATACTTTGTCAGATCGAAGGTAACACCAAGATCTACGGCCAAAACCTTACCAACTGACTTTTGCAATGGAAGATTTATATACGTGTTGCTTTCACTGTTTTTTCTTCCATCATTAAATACGTTGATAAGAATTTCCGGCGAATAAGAAATCCCAAATTGTGTATTATTAATATTATGAAAGCCTACTCCACCCCTCCACGTTTGAAAATTTTGTTCAAGAGAATCCTTTGGAGGAATAGAGGTGACCGTTGGATCAAGACCATATTTATAATAGCGATCCTGGTGCATACCAAGTTGAGCATTCCATTCTAAATTCTTACTTGTCTGAAGAAATCCTTTCAGATCAAGATTTGTATTGCGATAATCCTGGTAAAGCTCTTTCCCGGATGATGAAATATGTTTTGCAAAAATATTAAGCCCCGCTGTTTTTCCATCACCAAAAGAAAACCCTG
>DASYQG010000458.1:0-4348 GCA_036005825.1 Chitinophagaceae bacterium
CACCGATTATCTTGAAGTATTTGGAGGATTTGAAAATATATTCAAGATCATGCGAATAGATTATGTCTTCAGCTTCAGAGATGGAGAAGGCGGCAGATCAGCAATACGTCTTGGTATTAAAAGAACACTGGCCCGAACAGATGATTAAAATTGTTCGAAGTTTGAGGTTTGAAGTCTGATGTTAATCAACCTCGAACCTTAAACATCAAACCTCAAACTATCCTTATCTTTGCTGCGCTTTAGAATTTTGCCCAACCTGCAATTGGGTCCTGACAAGTCGGGATAAAATTTAAACCTATGGCCGCATTACATAATCGCATCTCCCGTAAGGAGCTGAAAGAACTTATTAAGAACGACCCCACACCACGCATTACCATTTCGTTTTATTGCTATTTTAAAATTGAAGACCATGCACAATTCAGGAATGAGCTTTATAGTCATTTAAAAGAATTAGGAGTGCTGGGAAGAATTTATGTTGCTTCCGAAGGGATCAATGCACAGATCAGTTTGCCAACTGCAAATCTTGAAACATTCAGGTCGTATCTCTATTCAATCGAACCACTAAACGGTCTTCGTCTCAATGTTGCTGTTGATGATGATGGAAAAAGTTTTTATGTACTGGATATAAAAGTCCGTAATAAAATTGTTGCGGATGGCATCAATGATCCTATGTTTGACATGGCGAACAAGGGACGCTATGTAAATGCAGAACAATTTAATCAATTAACCAACGATCCGAAAACGATCGTGATCGATATGCGAAATCATTATGAGTTTGAAGTCGGCCATTTTGAAAATGCGATCGAAATTCCATCTGATACATTTCGTGAACAATTACCGATGGCCGTTGACATGATGAAAGAAAATAAAGAAAAGAATATCATCATGTATTGCACCGGCGGTATTCGTTGTGAAAAAGCTTCGGCCTACATGAAGCATAGTGGTTTTAAAAATGTTTTTCATTTGGAAGGCGGCATTATCAATTATGTCAATGAAGCAAAAGAAAAAAACCTTGACATAAAATTTCATGGAAAGAATTTTGTGTTTGATCAAAGACTGGGAGAGAGGGTGACAGAAGAAATTATTTCGCAATGCCATCAATGCGGCAAACCTGCAGACACACATGTGAACTGTGTAAATGATGCCTGCCATCTTTTATTTATACAATGCGATGAATGCAAAAAGAAATATGAAGGTACATGCAGTAAAGAATGCCAGGATTTTATTCATTTGCCGGAAGAAGAACAGAAAAAATTAAGAAGCGGGATTGATAAAGGAAGAAATGTTTTTAATAAGGCGAAGGTGAGACTTGAGTCATTTAAAAAAGAAAGTAAGTCCAGCTAAAGAATAACGCCAAGCTATGGCATATGTTCTCAGCTTTATTAACTTTACTAAGCAGCGGTTCAGGCAGGCGTAACACGGAATATCGCCACATCGCCAAGCCCTGACGCTGTAGGCAACCCGGACACAACCTTTATATAATGATAACAGGCAGACAAACATCATGAAAGGCACAACATTTCTTATTGTAATTATAACGGGACTTTTCACATTTATATTGGGCTGGTTTCTTCGCGACACAATACGACCATCAAATCAAATAAAGGGCACTCAAAAAATCAATGGCTTTATTGACACCGTTTCACAAGCGGACACTATCAAGAGCAATAATTTTGCTCATACGGTTTCAGGACATTTTGTATTAGCTGAATCAAATTGTGCTGGTTTTAATTTTATTAAAAATGACTTAGTTCTTTGGACAAATGAAATTGCTTGTAACGACCCGGACACTTTGAAAATTCGTTGGTTGAGTGACTCGACTTTTATGACAAGAAGTACGGTGAGAATTAATGAAAGCTGTCCTCCACGAGTTGACATTTATAAAGTTGTTTCATTTGACGGCAAACACTTAAACTTAAAGTCTATTTGGACAGGTTGGAATGACGCCAAAGATGAAAGTTTAGAATTACTCAAACAACTTAATTAAGCGATGGGCTATCTACACCAGGCGAAATGCCACGAGACTGTTAAACTATAAAAACTTGACAATGAAATTAGCTATTATTGGAGACTATAACGACAATTTTCGACCACATCAAGCGACAAATGAAGCAATAAAACATTCAATTGAAAAGTACAAAATAAAACTTGACTTTGAATGGCTTTCAACAGACACTATTGAAAGTAAATTTGAGCACATTATTTCAGCATATAACGGATTTTGGATAGCACCGGGAAGTCCGTATAAGAGTATGACAGGGGCTTTAAAAATTATTCAGTACACAAGAGAGAATAATATTCCAACAATTGGAACTTGTGGCGGTTTTCAACATATGGTAATTGAATTTGCAAGGAATGTTTTAGGAATTACAGACGCTGAACACGCTGAATATGATCCTTATTCTTCTAAACTTGTTGTAAATCCATTAAGTTGTTCATTAGCAGGACAAACACTTGAAATTGAACTTACGGAGAAATTATCAAAGACATTTCGCATTTTTGGCACCGACAAAATAAAAGAAAAATATTATTGCAACTTTGGACTAAATCCTGAATATCAGAACCAACTTGACGATAAAGGATTTAGAATTGTTGGTACAGACAATCAAAACGAAGCAAGAATTTTAGAATTAGAAAATCATTTATTTTTTATTGCGACACTTTTTGTGCCCCAAGACAATTCAACAGAAGAAAATCCACATAAATTGGTTACGGCATTTTTAAAAACAATAACGAAAGAGAAACGCACATACGCCTAACAGTGTACCAGCAATATGGTGGGCTGACGGGATTAATTGAGCATTTGGGATACTATGGGCATCTGTTCTGGCTGATATTTTTTAATTAAACATTTGTAATTTAAGCTGAGCTTTTATACACTTATTGGGCTTTTGTGACTGGCTGACGAGTTCCAAAGCCAGCCACATCGCAAATACTTGTTCGTTGTTTAGAGAATTACACTCTTTCAATTTTACAAATAAAACAACTTGCTTCTGCATTTCTTGCATGCAGGTATTCAATATCCGGTCGCTCTTCAAAGATTTTCGATATAAGAAGGTCCACATCATCATCGCCAACTAATTGTGTAAAGACCATCATTTGCTTTTTGCTATATCCAATTAATGTCAAAGGAAAACTTTCTTTATCTGCTTTTATTTCCGAAGGAAAACGGTAGACATCACTATAGGGCTCTACATCTTTTTTATGAATAAATACCGGTCCCGGTTGACTAAATGCGTTGTCAATAATAAATGGACTATGAGAAATTAATAGTCTTACATCTTGCCCAACTGCGAATGGTTTAAGTGAAACTCTGCAAGGTCCTTTGCCAGTTGCAAGCTGTTCAATCACCTCGTGACCAAAATCATCTTTATTGTTTTCTTTGATCTTATTTGCATATTCCTTGCTAAGCGGGACAATTTTAAACTGTTTCATTTGATAATATTTATTTATACAAAAATGAATCGTTTACTATTTTATTACAACCCGAAACTTGCTTTCTTGTTATAAACAAATCCCTTGACATTATTTCTTCAACACCGATTGATGTTTTGCCTCTGAAGATTCTCTTTTTCGGCTTGTATAGATTTAATAATTTTAAAAAAATGTGATATATGAAAACGGGACCAATAATCCTTATTGATGATGATAGCGATGATAAAGACGTTTTCCAGGATATTCTTAAAGAATTAAAAGTATCTAATCCCATAATATGGTTTCAGAATTGCGACAATGCATTTTCATATTTGAAAACAACTTCAGAACAGCCATTTATTATTTTTTGTGATTTAAATTTACCGGGTATAAGTGGAATAGAATGTAAACGCCAGATAGATGACAATGAAGAATTAAGAAAAAAAAGCATCCCGTTTGTTTTTTGCTCTACAACAGCAGATCAAAAAACAATTGATGAGGCATATACAAAAATGACCGTGCAGGGGTTTTTTCAAAAAAAGAACACATATAGTGAGTTAAAAGAAACCATTAAACTGATAGTCGCTTATTGGGCAGAATGTAAGCACCCCAATTCGAAGTAAGCTAATTTTTGACCGCTAAAATTAGATCGCACTGAAACTTAGAATTTAAAACCATTCTCCTAATTTCTTCAACTCAACATTACCGAACTGTGTAAAACAACAAATAAATTTTTAGTGTTTTTTACGTTTAACACCGTCGTTAGCACTGATGAACTACTTTTAGTAACGAACTAAATACAACAGCAGCGACAGTGTAAGTAATAAGCCTTATGCAAACCACAAATAGTTTTTGGCAATTTGATATCAAGTATTGGTTTCAGAAATTAAATAGTTCAGACAAGGGTTTATCTCAACTAACTGCTGACAAGATC
>DASYQG010000459.1:0-8951 GCA_036005825.1 Chitinophagaceae bacterium
TTCGATCACCACATCCGTCTGTACTCCTAAGGCCCAATGATTACCTAACCAATAATCATAATCAATTCCTGTTGATGGCACTGCTTTCCATCCTTTCTTTCCATTGTCCTGGATACCCTCACTTAAATGTGAGTGTCCAAGAACCAACGTAAAACGATGAGTTCCTTTTTGTGCCACTTCTTCTTTCTTTTCTGGTTCCTGTGCAGTAACCGTACTGATCAGGAAAATCGTGAAAGCAAGAATGCGGAATTTTTTTTTCATGACCAATGATTTTAATCCTGAAAAAAAAATGAGGAGAAATATCTCCTCACTCTTTCCGATCAGATCGGTTATTTCAGGAAGCCATCTTTTTTCATTTTCTCTGAAACAGCGTCAGCGATCTCATTCACGGTCTTTTCAATTTTACCGGGGTTCACAGTTTTTGTAGTTCCTGTCCAAAGTAATTTATCCGGGTTAATAGAATAAACCGTTGTTTCGACAAAATAGTTTTTATCGGTAGTATAATATCCAGGAGTTGAATACATGCCAGCTCCATAACCATAATACCTGCCATAGCCACCATAAAATCCAGTAGTAGTACCGGGTACATAAGAAGTTTCCTTTTCTATATCAGCAAGGCGCATCAGTAACACATGTGTAAACTTACCATCTGTCAATTTTTGCTTCAATGCTGCGTCACTTGCTTCTTTCAACATATCAGTAGAAATAATTGTGTAGGAAGATACTGCACCGCTGCCAAGGCGTTTTACAAGTTGATCTTCGATCACACGACGTGAAGTCTCATCTTTTACCATTGCTATAACCAACGTTTTATTACTTGCACTTTTGCTTACACTGGAACCTGGCTCCGTCCATGATTTTTCTATTTTGGTTGAAGGTCCGCATGAAACAAGAGCTGTAGCTACTAAGGCTGATAAGATCAAATTTCTCATAATTTAAATTTTAGTTGAACAAATAAATGCATTTAAATAATGCAGGCTATACAAAGTTATTTTTTCTTAAAGTTAAAACATAATGGTCCGCCCAATCCAAACTGAAAGCTATCGTGCTAAGAATAACAATTCGTCTCACATTTTTTTACTTCAATAATCAATCTGAAATCATAAAGGACGGATGACATAGCCAGGGTAAATTATCATTAAGATAACAGACAAGTGTTCTGGCTTTGGGGCTGCTTATCAATCAATAAATAAATGGCCCGTAAACCAATTATTCAAGATTCAATACTGCTACCTGACTACTATGGTTGCTGCCCGGGTACTTTTGATTTATCGAGTTCGCCAATAAATGGAATTTCTTCCTGGATGCTTAACCTGATGCAATTCTCGATATAATCTTCCAATTGAATAAACTTTGCTGCCTGTAAGCCACCAATAACCGCAGAAAATTTTGTAAAGTATGCTTGCTGAAACTTGGTGTATCTATCAGCCCATGCAAGTTTTTTTGTTACTAATTCAGAAGCTTTTTTACTGTCCAGTTTTTCATAATTGGTAGCATAGGCTTCAATTAATTTGATTCTTTCCTGTCCCAATTTTTTCCTGGCAGTTTCATATACATCATATAAAGCCCAAAACTTAGCACTCTGAGCATCCGGTATGGTCATGTACGCTTGTACAAGTTCCTTTTTTTGTTTTCCGAAGATGGATTGAATAAGATCAACATCTTCTTTGTTAGATTGAGCAAACATGCTTCCTGATAACAAAAAAGCAACGGCTATAACAATTAGTTTTTTCATTGATGTTCTTTTTAATGTTTAAGGTTTTTTGTGACGGGGAAGGTAGGGGATTTTTTTTATTCCTGAAAACCATAAATCATGTTATTAGTTGATTTTAATCAGTAGCTTTTCCGGCCTCTGCGATCCATGTTGCACTCTTTCCTCTTTGCAGCGATTTAATTATTATTTTTAGCAGGTTGAAGGCTACCAGACTATACATCTTATGAATTTTCTATGGGCAAATCTCTTTTGAAAATAATTGGCATAATTATCCTGCTGATGGCCTCCCTCGTGGGATTGGCACAAAAAACAGATAAGCTTTTATTGAAGAACGGTAACCAGATCACCGGGGAAATCAAAAACATGAAATTCGCCAAACTTAGTTTTGATATGGACGGCCCCGGGACCATTTCAATAAAATGGGAACATGTAGTGAAGATCACATCTGACAAAAAGTTCCAGGTAACTATGCAGAACGGAGATGTGCTGATCACCCGATTAGATTCTTCTTTTTTTGACCAGCCCGCTACTACGCTTGATAGCATTATTGAGATTGTACGGATCCAGGACAAGTTCATGCAAAGACTGGACGGAAGTATCGACCTCGGTTTTAACTATGCCAAGTCAAACAGTGCCCTCCAGTTTAACTTTAATAGTTCCATTACATACCGTAAACCAAAAACGGAGCTTAATTTTAAATTAAACTCTGTAATTACCGATAATGCTACCGATTCCATTGCAAGAAAACAAGATGCCACAATGGATTTTTACAGAAAATTAAAAAAAAGAAATTATATAAACTTTCTTTTTGGGTGGCAACAAAACACTGAATTGGGATTGGAAAATCGTTTTATCCTTCCGGTTGCGGCTGGAAAAGTACTCTTAAACAATAATCACCAGAGATTGTTAACCGGTGCAGGGCTTTCCTATAATTTGGAGGAATCAAGGGGAAGCACCAGTTATTCAAGCAGCCTTGAAGGAATGCTCATAATTTCCTTCAAAGAATTTAAGTACTCAACACCTAAGCTCTCAATTGATACAAGACTGGCTATTTTTCCAGGTCTTTCAGATTGGGGCCGTGTGCGGATGGGATTCAACCTGAGTTCGAAGGTTGAAATTTTTAAAGATTTTAATGTGGGGCTCAACTTTTATGATGACTATGACAACCACCCTCCCGCTGGGGCTGCATCTAAAAACGACTATGGTATAAATTTTACGATCGGTTATGAATTTGGAAAATGATCTTTTGTCTAAGTTCAATCTTTTTTATTCTATCTAATTCCTTTTACAGTTTATTTAATAGTACTTCTTTTAAATCTTTACTTGTAATACATGTCCAAATTTTTGAAAAGGAAAAAGTTCAATGAAACATACATGATATTAGATTTAAGTCCTGCGTAAGGTTTTATATTGGCATTGGTTGTATAATCCTGGTTATGAAATTCGCTCAGGTAATATTTAAATTTCACATTAACTCCACGGGGAAACTGCACTCCCGCAAGGAAACCATGTTGAAATAGCTCATTCCTGTCACTGAACCATCCTGTGATCTTATCAATTTTATCACCGCCGTCATAGGTCTTTTCTTTATAGGAAAATGCTAATTCCACTTCATAACCTCCATAAAAGAAGGTTTTGTCAAGGTCTCCAACTTTAAAACCTAAGGGAAGTGCCAGGTTATAAGTGCGGAATTTTTTCTTATAGATAAGGTTATTGGCCGGGTCTTTATAATCATCTGTTATGTAACCTACATTTCTTACCGACAGGCCGGTAAAGAGACCGAAATTTTTATTCATGTCCTGGTTTACCATTACCTGCAAATTGAAGACGGGAGAAAAACGAAGGACAGAACCTAAATTATTTCCATTTTGTTCAGCATTTGCAAAAGAGAAAATAAGTTCTCCGCCGGTGGTCACATAGGCTTTTGGTTTGCTTTTTTCTGACTGACTGAAACCCTGAACTGTGAAAGACAAGACAAATACAGCAAGGCAAATAAGTGTTTTCATGATGTATACTATTTTAATTTAGCTTTTATAATGTCGACTTACAATCCATTTTAATTGTGGCGACTTAAGTGAGTTTGTTAGTGATGATACATTACTTATTATCTAATGCAGCCTTTTTTGCAGCTTTGGCTGCCTTTTTTGCTGCCTTCCTTTCTGCCATTTTCTTTTCAAAATCATGATGAGCAGCGATGATCGTCCTGCCTGCTTCCATAACAAAGATCAAATAGACTCCGACCCCGATAAAAATGTATATGATATTAAAGATTATAACCAGATTACTTGGCGGAGCCAGCTCGTTCAGGTTATAAGGACTGTTTAGCGAAAGTGTTCCTACTGAATAGGCCAACGCATGCAGAAAAGTATGTTTTCCTACAAGCCAAAAAAACAAAGTGCCTACTAGAACAAGTATAAAAACGAGAAGGCCAAGTGTTCGAAAAATCTTGTCTTTTATTAATCTCATTACAATGTCATAAATAAATTTTAAGGATAACAAAATTTCAAGCATAATTTTATTTTTTTAGATTAGTATTAAATTAAATTGGCAGTATTAAATCCAATTTCTGTTGTCCATGAAACAAATTCAAGATAAACAAAATAATTAAATACAAAGTTGACATGCATATTTTGCTTTAAGAAGAATGAACGCCTTTAAAGGTTTTCTAAATACCGAAGTTTTTGAATAACTGCTGATACTCCGGGTTGTTTGGATCAAGTTCTTTTAGCTTTATTACCATTTGTTTTGCTCTTACTTTATCATTTGACTGAAGATAAACAAAACAAAGTGCATAATACATTTCCGGAGAGGAAGGATCAAGAGCAATTCCTTTTTGTAAGATCATTTCTGCTTCTTTGAATTTTTTGGTCTCATTCAACAACAATCCATAATTATAATAGACCCTGGGATTTTGGGTTTTTAACTGCACGGCTTTTGCAAATGATCTTTCAGCAGCAGTTTTATTGTTCATTTCATTATAAAGTAATGCCATGTTATAATGAATGCGATCATTAGCTGGATCGATCTTTACGGCCGTTTCCAAAACCTCCAATGCTTTATCATTTTTTCCCTGCACATTGTAGCCGGCTGAAAGATTGAGCCGGGCATAATTCATCATGCTGTCTTTTTTTAATGCTCTTAAATAAAATTTTTCAGCATTATTATAATCCTGTTGTTGCAGGTAATGATCCGCTATCATCACGTTGCCTACAGAAAAATCAGCCTGGTACATAAGATAACTCTGCAGTTCATTACGTGCCGAAGAAAATGTATTTGCGTATTGAGCGGGTATCTGCTGTGCAGGAAATGTAGTATAAAGATCTGCAGCGGCGATCCGTACAGCTCTTACTTTGTCTGCAAGTAATGGCCCCACATTTTCCTTCCAGTTTGCAGCAGGAAAATTCGAAAGACTCCTTAATGCCCTGTATCTTATTTGCGCATCTTTATCAGCCAGGCATTTTATCAATGCCTGGAAACTGTTTTGTGTTGGTATGCTACCAAGGTAATTAGCAGCGGTTGCTTTTATAATGTTTGGCACTGCTGTATCACCTAAAAGTTTAATAAGATACCCTTCGCTATTCTGGTCCATTTTACTGCCGGGAATAAGGTCATCTGCAAAATGATATTTACGTTCCGGACCAAACCATTTTGTGACTGCATCTGCTGCCCATTGTGCCGCTTTATTATTATGACAGTTATTGCATGCATTAGGTGTACCATATTTTACACTGAGATCAGGACGCGGCACACGGAAACTATGATCATGGCGCAGATCATTGCCCATATATATTTTTCCGGGCATGTGACAACTTTTGCATTCCGACGCTTCAATGCCTGCAGCATGAAAAGTATGAGAAGGATCATCATATTTTTTTGCATGACATTGCAAACACAATTGATTGGCAGCAAAAAGAATTTTCCCCGAATGCGGGTTGTGACAGTTACTGCATTTTACATCACGGCGAAACATTTTGCTTTGTAAAAAAGAAGTATAGATATAATCTTCGTCATTCACCTGTCCATCTGCATGAAAATGTTCTGTAGATGGAATTTCAGGAATAAGATTATCCATGATCTCTTCACTTTGCACTAATGAAGCACTGATATCTGATTTGCGGGCATGACAGGGAGCACAAGTATTTATCTGCGCCAGTTGTGATGAGCCTTTATCCAGACGAAGATATGAGCCCGTAATTTTTTTCCATTTTTTATAATCATTTCCATTTACATAATCAATATGCAGTTTACCTGCACCATGACAACTTTCACAGCTTACATTAATTACACTAAAAGTGGTATTGTAACTATCAGCGTCGATATTATAATTCTTTTGAAGATTAGTGGAATGACAGGAGGCGCACATGGTATTCCAGTTTTGTGAATTGGCTGTCCAGTGAAACCAATCATGAGAAGATATTTTTTGTCCTGCATACTGGTGAAACCATTTTTTTTGTTTTGTATCCCAGCTTACTCTTGGTACCTGCATTCGTCCTCCCGGAAATTCAACGAGGTATTGCTGCAAAGGAGTAAAACCGAATGTGTATTTTATTTCATAATTGTGATTTTTTCCATCATCACCTTGTGTATTGATAAAAAATTTTCCTTCTCTTTTAAAAAATTTGCTGGTTACTCCATCTGCAGTAAAAGTCGAATTATCAAAGTTGCCCAGCACAGTTGAATCATTTGGCGGTTGCATGGCCATAAAATGATCTGATCGCAGCCAATCATTGTATTCTTTTGCATGACAACTTTTGCATGACTTATCACCAACAAATTCATTCTTGCTGTTTTGAAGCGAAGTGTTTTCCTCATCTTTTGGTTTGCACCGTTGTAAAAAAAATGTTCCTGAGAATACAAAGAGTGTCATTGAGATCACTACGAGTATCTTGGGTTTCTTAAACATTAGCTCCCTGGTGTTATTAATAATTCAAGATAGCCCAAAAGTTTTTAAGAAGATTTTTTTGAATGATACACACCGAACGGAAGTCATCAATACGAAATTGAAAAATCTGTGTTGCGATTTTGCACTTAATGCTGATTATTAAATACCCTCTAACGTTATAATTGAATTCCACTGTCTTCAATTCTATGCCTCGCGTCCTTCAGCGGCAACCTTGATTCTTCCGCTCTTTGCTGCTGCTGCAAGTGCTTCGTGATCTTTTTCAGTTTGATCAGCATATGCAAATGCAAAACGTGTCATGGCCTCGTCCAATACTTCACTATTACCAACATATCCTGCTATCATAGCGGCATCTCCCGATTTTGCATGCGATAATGCCAAAGCCCATGCACATAAAGAAGAATACTGAGGTAAGTTTTTCACCGTCACTTTTTCCCGGTCAAACTCAACACCTCCTTTCATATCACGCAATTGACGGACATAAAAATGTATGCCGCCTAACTCACCCCATCCTAGAAAAATATCAGGCGCCGCCTGGGTCAGGCGTTGTCCTGCTACTACCCGCTGCCCGTGATTAGAATATTTTGATTTAGAGACGAATGGTTCCAGCACCGATGGCTGTGCTTCTTTTAGCTGGAGAAATAGAGGATCGTTGGAATTATTTCCACTGAGAAAAATAATCCAGCAACGTGTTCCCACACTGCCAACACCAACTACCTTTCTTGCCACATCCACAATACGATAATGCTGAAGAAGCTCCTTGCGGTCATCAGCCAGTGAAAGAAAATATGATTCAAGAAATAAACCTAACGCTTCCTCGATCGGTACGCCGTTTTGCGTATGAGTTTCTCTTACGATGAATGGTGCATTTACTTTCAACCGGAATTTATCATCCACCATATCCGTGAGTTTACCCAGCACCTGCATATGTGTCCTTTCCCTTGCTTTACCCATTATTTTTGCTGCACCCTTACGTGCCGATGGTGACAGTGTTTTCATAATGTCTTTATCCCTGATAGTAGAATACCACAATTCCATGTTTCCCATGTAAGCAAATTCTTTCATCTTCTTTCGGTAAGTGCTTACTGCGGTCATCACTGCTTCCCTGTTCAAATTCTTATCTGCACCTAAGAACCTGCCACTTGCCACTATACTTGCCACCAATCTTTTCAGGTCCCATTCCCAGGGTCCCGGTAATGTTTCATCAAAATCATTTATTCCGAAAATAAGATTGCGTTCAGCCGAAGCAAATACGCCAAAGTTTGCAACATGCATATCACCACAAGCCTGTACCTGGATGCCGGATGTTTCACCATTTGCTTTCAGGTCTTCCGCCATAATAGCTGCAGCCCCACGCAAAAAAGCAAAAGGTGACTCGAGCATTCTTGCATATCGAATTGGTACCAGCTCAGGCAGCCTCGCTCTTCCTTGTGCTTCTAAAATGGAAACAGGGTCAGTCCGGTCAGCACTTTCATTGTATTCTCCGTGGTTAATACGAGGAAATTTTTTACGCAGGTCTTTACCAACTGCTATACGTTCTTCGATGCTTTGTTGTTTCGATTGAAAATGGTGTAATAGTTCGTCGCTCATAAAAAATTAATTAGGGCGTTCAAGATAAGGAAAAAGGATAAACAAGAACATGATTATTTACATCGAATCTCTTGATTGCATTTCTACAAAAATGATCTCTTCGCATACCCTTTTCTACTGGTTTTACTTTTTCTTAAAATTCATTTCCCTGAATAAGAAATAGCGGCCACCAATGTCCAAACTCCATTGATACCGTCCTGCAAAATCGCCGAATATTCCTGCACTTGGTGTGATCCAGATATTGATTCGTGGCGCCGGCGCATAGGTCAACCGTGTTCTCAGGTTCATGGAGAGCCCATCATTAATATAATCAAGGAACCATTCAGGCGCCAGCACTGTCCATACTCTTCGTGACCAGTACTTGATGACTATCGCCTGCAATTTTGTAAAACTGATATCGGCTCTTGCATCATCTCCACCTATAGAATTTGCCTGTTGAAGTACAAATGAAAAAAGAATTTTTTTCTTCGGTATTAATTGGGAATAGGAAAGCACAGGGATCAAAACGTTCTTGCCAGTGCCAAGAATAGGTGATTCGGCTGTATTCATACTGATCTCAACGGAAGCTGTAAAGGCAGATAACTTTTTTTCAAAAAATTTATATCCCAACAGGCGAAAAGAAATATCACCAATACCTGATTGCTTATAATTGGCAGGATGATCAACGGTATTATATACATAAGGCAGATCGATTCTTGTTGTGAATCGTTTCCCAAGCTTCAAAATAGTTCTAAGCGTTGTCTGGTT
>DASYQG010000460.1:0-1606 GCA_036005825.1 Chitinophagaceae bacterium
CATGGCAACAAGAGTTGCTTTCTCATTTAATGCATCGGGAATTTGTTTTAGGCTTGTACTTAACACAAAGACTTTTTTTTCATAAGGCCATTCAGGAAACTCAATAACTTTTTCAAAAGTTCCTCTTCCGATCACCATAGCATCGATTCGGCTGATAAATTCATGATAGCTGTCATGAACTTCTTTGTTCTGGTATTTGACGAGCCATTCAATGTCTCCGTCTTTTCTTGCGATAAAGCCGTCAAGACTTGTGCCTACATAAACTATTGTTCTCATTTCTAAATTTACACTATTGCTGATCTTCAACAATCAAATTTTACTTAACAAAGCTCTCCGGATTGCTATGGGGACAGAATAACGATTGAAGACTTATTTTTTATTGAACAACGCAGATCAAGGGGATAAGACCATCATTGCTGCTTCTTAAAACCTGATGCTATCCAAAGAACAACGATGCTAAGGACAGCAGCAAAATAGCACCACACAGAAATAACGAATTCACTATAAAAATAGATCGAAAACAGGTAAGCAATTGTACACACGATCCCCAACCATTTTATTCTTTTAGTGCTTGAAATAAAAGTGGAGGCAATAGTAGCAATGAAATAAAGAATATTAAAGATCCAAATAAGATTCTTTAACGTGGGCGGGAAATTTAATTTGTACTGGATATGATGATGAGTCGTTACTGCCTGCGCAGAATAAAAAAATACGCTGCAGGCAAACCATGCGGAAGCAATTGCACCAATGATCACAAGAAAGGTAAGTATTTTTTTACGGGTTACATCTTTTTCAAGAAGGCGAATAGTAAGAGGTATCCATATAGGCCAAAATATGACCGCGAAGAAAAGATAAACATAAGTAAAAACTGATTGCCCCTGGAAGTTATTGTCGTTGAATGAAAGCCATAGAATTCCTTCCATAGCCTGTTGTACAGAAAAAATAAACGGGATACCTGCAAATAAATTCTGTGGTATCGTTCTTGCTTTTGTTATTGCTACTACACCGATAATGCTAAGTGCCGCACTAGCTCCAAAACTGGCTCCGGCTGAAAAACACATGTTATCCTCCCTTTTTATATCCTGGAGCAGAAACTTTCAAGAACGCAGTATAAGGAGGAATTGCCGATACGGCGACTGTATGTAAGGTAGTCTTTATTTAATTCTACGGGACACTAATATTATTACCGACCCGAACAGGACGAAGTCGTTTTTTTTATTGCAGATTAACTAAAGATTTCTTATTTCATTGAACACTACCAATAGCGGGGCTGACCAAACATTAAATTCGAAAGCGCAATAGGGGATGAGGTTTTTATTTCACTGAAACTAATCTTTTCGAAAGTAATTAGGATTTGGTGGTTTTTCATTAAGCTGTAAAAGCTCATTGAATTCTTCTTCTAATGAATATAAAAGCCGCGGCAACCGCTCAACAGTTATTTTCCAGTCACCAGCTTTGTTATAATGCATCCTGTATTTAACATTTACATTATCAAGATTAACTGAAATATAATACCAGGGGTCATAACTTGTAGCAAGTACTCTTGTAAATTCAAATTGATGGCCCCTGAATGTTTTAATAAAAAAGTCTTTCATAATAAAGAGTT
>DASYQG010000461.1:0-4176 GCA_036005825.1 Chitinophagaceae bacterium
TTGCTTTCACTATTTTTTCTTCCATCATTAAATACATTAATAAGAATTTCCGGCGAATATGAAATTCCAAATTGGGTACTATTAATATTATGAAACCCAACTCCACCCTTCCATGTCTGAAAATTTTGTTCAAGAGAGTCCTTTGGAGGAATAGCGGTGACCGTTGGATCAAGACCATATTTATAATAGCGATCCTGGCGCATACCAAGCTGAGCATTCCATTCTAAATTCTTACTTGTTTGAAGAAATCCTTTCAGATCAAGATTTGTATTGCGATAATCCTGGTAAAGCTCTTTCCCGGATGATGAAATATGTTTTGCAAAAATATTAAGCCCCGCTGTTTTTCCGTCACCAAAAGAAAACCCTGCTTGTACAAAAGGAGTTTTTAAGCTTCCGAAACCGGCTTTGATATAGCTATTGAGAGCCCAATAACCGCCGCTATCAATATCTAATGCAAGTGGACGAAGACTGCCTGGCGTATAAGCAAATAATAAATTCTGATTAGGAATATCGTAATTCAATCTCGGTTTCGTTGTGTCATTTACTGCCGGAGACGCATTAAAATTAATTTTAGCTGATTCTTTCAACACAGGCTTAAACGCTGAAGTAATATCAACAGTTCCTTTCTTTTTAGTGGTGTCTTGTTGTGAAAAAGAAATTCCAAATGAAAAAACTCCCAATCCCAATATTAAAACGGCTTTTATATTCATTTTACTCTTCATTATTATTAATTAATAATTTTTAATTATTAATTTTTAGTTCGTTTAATTGTTACCAACCTTACTATTCTTGCCTTCTTCATCGATTACTCTATTCAATTTCTCCTGTGCTTCCTTTTTAAATTCAGGCACGATAGAATTATCAACAATGCTTTGATAAGTTGCCTTTGCATTGAAATAATCTTTCTGCTTGAAATAAACATCTCCAAGCAGGATATAAGATTTCGTTACCCAGAAATCATACGATCCTGATTTATTGATTACTTCAAAAGCTGATTTTTCTGCATCACTTAATTTGTTCAATGCAAACCAGCTATTGGCAATTTCATACCTTGCTTCCGCTGCAAGAGCCGCTTTATTCAATGATACTACAGATTTAAAGTTTGCAATGGCAAGATCATGCTGCCCATTTACCTGGTAAGCTTTTGCAATAGCCATATTGGCAAGAGCTTTATCATCAGTACTGCTTCCTTTTAAAGTCACCAACTCATTGGCATTTTCAACTGCCTGGCTCCACTTTTGTAATTGATATTGACAACGAAGCAAACCACGCATTGCTTCCAATCTATTTTCTTGCCCTGAAGCGATCTGTTTCAATTGAGCATAATAACTTTCAGCTTGTGTATAATTCTTTTGTTCAAAGAAGTAAATTCTTGCGGCTCCCAGTATCGCTTTTTCAGCAAAACGATTTGGCGCTTTTTCAGCCACAGCTTCAAAACCGCTTAATGCATTATTCCAATCTTTCTTATCGAAATAAATTTGGCCACGATAGAAATTTGCATCCAAAGAATAAGCACCGTTCGGGAAACGCTGAACATAGTTATTAAATGCAGTTAATGCTGCATTTGTATTCCCACTTTCATATTGCGCAAGTGCAGCCGACCATGAAAGAGAATCTTCGGTACTTACATCTAATGGACGACCCATTTGGCGCATATAGTTCGCATATTCATCGGGTTTTCCATCTTCTACATAAATACTTTTGATATTATCCAGGGCTTCTTCTGCTTCTGGAGAATTTGGATATGTTTGAACCAGGTTTTTATACTGTGCTAGTGCTTCACGGTTATTATTCAAATTGTAATTTGCAATGGCGATCTTTAATTGGGCCTGGGGCTTTAAACTATTATTTGTCGAAAGTTTTAATACATTATTTAGAGGAGCAATGGCTTCATGAAAACGTTCATCAGCAAGATAAGCGTTGGCAATTTCCATATTCGCATCGCCGACCAGGGATGAAGTTGGAAATTTTCTCGCCATAGTATTCATTAAACTGATCTTTTCATTCGAGCTTCTCACTCCCGCTATCATTGCAACCTGGAAGGTAGCGTAATCTTCAGCCGGCCATGAAAGCTTGATCACATTATCATACATCGCTTTTGCACGAGTATAATCACGGCTCATAAAATAACAATCGGCGCTGCGTATATAGGCATCCTGTGTAAGCGCATCAGAATTCAATGCTGGGTTTTTTCCAACTTGTTCAAAAAACTTCAGTGCAGCAGGATAATTTTCTTTTCTCAAATAACAATAACCAAGATTATAACGAATAGTATTCGCATTTGCTTCTCCGGATGCAGGCGCCCCTGCATCTAAATAGGCATTATAATATTTAATAGCATTATCTAATTTATCTGTACGATAGGCAATTTCTCCTTTCCAGAAATTTATTAAAGGAAGAACGGCCACGTTATTGGGATCTTTCAGGGCTTTGTCTAAAAGAGCATCAGCTTCCAGTAACCTTCCATCATTAATTAATTCTGCGGATCTTCCAAATAAAATTCTCGGATAGGTTTTCTTTGAAGTTTCAGATGGATTTTTAAGACCTTCCATCAACGTTAATGCGTCTTTATAATTATTTGTATTGGCAAGCACCATTACCATCAGGTCTTTTGCTTCCGTATTATAATTTGAATTGGGATAATCAGCCAAAAAAGAACTTAGACTATTCAGCGCTTCATCCTGGTAACCGAGTTCGTAAGAGAGTTTTGCATATTGAAATTTCGAGATTTCCTTCTGAGCCTTATTGCTGCTGTTTGATGCACAGAATAAAAATGCATTTCTTGCATTTGCCTTTTCCCCGATTTTCAAATAAGAATCTCCAAGAAGATACATGGCATGCTGGCTCAACGAATCATCTTTTCCACTTAATTGTTTGAATCCGTTAATTGCTTTTGGGTATTTACCCGCCATATAATAACTGTATGATAATTCATACAAGTTTTCCCTGGTCACTTTTTCTGCTTTCGCAACATAATCTTCAAGGTATGGCAGTCCTTTATCAAATTCTTTTCTTTCAAAGTAACCATGCCCCAGCATGAGCTTCATTTCACGATCATAGTATTGAGCATTACCTCCCTTGATCTTTTTTTCTGCATAAGCGATCGCTTCTTCTTTTTTACCCTGAATATAATAGATCTGTGCTATATAATAGGGCACAACTGACTCGTAAGCTTTTTCGTTCTCTACTATTTTAAAGCTTTCTAATGCTTCATTATAATTACGGTCACGAAAAGCCAGGAAACCATAATAGTAATTTGCATCAATATAATTAGGATCGTCTTTGATCTGTCTTATTGAATTGAAAAGTGGTTTTGCCTGGTTAAATTTTTGCATGGTGAAATAAGAATAGCCCTGGTGAAATTGCATATCTGATATTTCACGATTACTTAAGTTGGGAATACCGGCTTCTTCATAATATTTTGTGGCGTTGGCAAAATCCTGCCGACGATAATAAAACTCACCAAGATGAAAATTCATTTGCTGCACCCGGGCATTATTTTCTTCCAACTCGATAAAGTCTATGGCAGTTTCTTCTGCACGACTCTCATTTTGTTTTAATGCCAGAACGGTTGTGTAATAATTGATCTCCTGGGTCACCAAAGCATCATTAATGTAATTTGTTTCCTTAGATGCTTGTTTCAGTTCCTTGAATAATGGGTAAGCGAGGCTATACTCCTCTTTTTGATAGTATTCCTTTGCTTCTTTAAACTTTTCCTGCGGGTCTTTGAAAATAAGGGTTTGCTGTGCGTTGAGAGAAAAAACTGAAATAACAGTGGCTATTAAAGCGATGCTGCGATTCTTCATATTAATTGTCCTTTAAACCGATGGTGACTTAACGTTGCAAATATTCAATTTATTTTTACCTGTGCCAAACATCATTCCAAACAATGGTGGATAAGTACAATGTTGATACATGTTTAACAAATTATTCTAAAACAACTTATCATTTGCTGTCCATAGGTGCTCCTTCCCTGCGGCAAAAAGGATCGACCAAAATAAAAATGGTAAACAATTTTAACTACTTTGCTAAACGACGCATCACAGACCGGCATAATCATTTATGAAAAAATTACAACTTGTCGAATTAGGAGTAATTGCTACAGCGCTGATCATGGGATATAAAATGGTCACGTCGCTGCTTACATTAATTACAAGCTTGCTATTTGGGTTTGGC
>DASYQG010000462.1:0-7933 GCA_036005825.1 Chitinophagaceae bacterium
TATGATTCCATGAATACTCCATTTACATAGAATTTTACAGTTGTTCCATCATAAGTAACCACAAGATGGCGCCAGCTTTTGTCAGAAAAAGTTGCAGTGCCAGCTGCGGATGTACCGCTTATCGCTACGCCGCCAGTAAGCAAGTTCGAAATTTGATTCATCTCCGGTCCAAATGTATCAGACCCTGCGATATAAGATAAGCCTATTGCTTTTACATTGGCTGGTTTGATCCATACTGACATTGATGTATGTGTTTGTTGCGGTACGCTTTTGATCTTTATTCCATAAGTACTATCGAGGTAGATCGCATTTTTCAAATTGCCTCTTCTGTCCAGTGTATATGTTACAAGACGGGCAGTAGAAATTCCGTCAGACAATTTTTTTGTTTGATCTTTTAGATCACCATCGAATTGAAATGACGCTTCAAGATTTACAGTTAGCGGATCGATATAAGGCCTGTTTGCTGACCTTGATATTTCCTCACCTGGTATTGTCGCCGCTTCCTCCGGCATTTCAATGGCTTGTTTACTGCATGAAACAATTGCAATTGAAATGAATGTTGTTGCCAAAATTTGAAATTGTTTTTTCATTTGATTAAAGTGTTTAATGATTAAAAGAATATTTAAAAGGTTTAATGGTTAATGACTTTTGCTTATATCTGTTGATGTGTTCAAAAATAAATCGTTGCAAAAGTATGGTTCATGAGAAGCTCAGTATTTGAAATACTACTTAACGGCAGTCAATGTTGATTTTCCGGAAATAAAAAAGCTGCCATTAAGGACAGCTTTAAAATTATTTGTAACGTATACTTTCTAATTATTTGCAAGTGTGTTTACTTCGGATGCAGAAAGTACCCTTGAATAAAAACGCAGATCGTCCATGGCGCCTTTCCAATAATTATCGAATGCATGGCCAAGGAGATACTTGTCGAGAGCAGGGTATGGACCAGCACCCGCTGGCGTTGGAGCAGTTCCAATTAAAACGCCGTCAATATAAAATTTCAATTCGTTGTTGTCTCGGGTTGCGGCCATATGGTGCCAGGTTTTATCAGTAGCGGTAGATGAGAAAACTGTCGGAGGAACACCAAACAAACCTGTAAAGTAGCTGGCAGCAAAGAAAGGACCGTTTTGCTGGATAATGAATCCATGATTACCATACACAGGTGACAACCAACCTGGATTAGGAAGCGTATCATGTTTGATCCAAACCGATACAGAAGCAGCGTCCGGTGTGCATGGAACATCATTTATATCCACGCCATATGCACCACTAAAGTAAAGTGACTTGCCTGCCTGTCCAAATCTATCGGTAGTATAATTTACACGACGAACGGTGGAAACTGCGTCTGCCAGTTTACCAGTTGCATCTTTTAGATCGCCATTAAACTCGAAGCGACCCAGCAAACCCTTACCAGATACTCGTGGTCCATCCGGAATTCTTCCTGTTGCTATCTCTTCAACAGTGTTTGGCTGTTCTGTTTCAATTTTTTCCTTGCTGCAGGAAACGAATGCAACCGTAACAAAAGCGGTTACAAAAATTAAGATCTGTTTTTTCATTTGATTAAAATGTTTAATGATTAAAAAAAATATTTAAAAGGTTTAATGGTTAATGAAATGTGTTTATACCGACCTGTTTGATGTGTTCAAAAAATTGTGACGCAAAAGTATGGTTCATGAAAATCCCTGTATTTGAAATACTATTTGGCGGCAGCCGTTAGTGATTTACCGGAAATAAAAAAGCTGTCCATTAAGACAGCTTTAGAAATTTTATGGTTAGGATGATGATTAAGAAAAATTATTCTGCGCCTATCGCAATTAACTTCCAAGTACTTGGAGTAAGAGCCAAAAGTGAGCTTGTAGTATTCCGGATAACAACTGTACAGCCTGTTACTGTTACGTTCTTAATATAAGTTGACATATAAGAAGCCGAACCATCAGTAATGATATTACCAATGTAAACTGAAGGTGGCGAAGAAAATGTGTTTGTAAAAAATACATTAAACGACGTCGTCGCAAGTGGATTAAGCGCTACATTTCCGCTGAATGTTGCATTCATTGTCTCAATTCTCATTTGAGCAGAAGTAGAATTTCTAACAATTCCCTTATCGCCTTTTACGGTAATAGTTCCTGATGTAACCATGTTACCGTTATTAGCCACTGTAAAATCTCCATCGCCCATAAGATCCAATAGCTTACCAGTTCCTGTATGATTCACTTCTATTGCAGCTGCATTGTTCTGACTATTATTCATTGTAACCGTTAATCCTGCGCCGCTGCCATAATTCAAAGCCCATAATGTGTTTGTCGGATCATTTGGATTGTTACTGATAAATTTTCCGGCTACACCGGTGTTTCCATTCGCACCGGTTTCGCCAACCACACCATAACCGAATGAACCAGATGCACCCGTAAAAACCCCTCTTACTCCGCCACCTGCTAAATTATTTTCACCGGTTACAGCGCCCTTCGTATCTGAACTGTTTCTGCCCAATATTCCTATGCCATTTGAAGCATTACCACTATTACCTAAAACTCCAATGTTATTACTTGTTCCCATTACACCAATACCAGTAGAGTTATCACCCCACACTCCCATAGAATAAAGAGTAAAAATTCCACTCCCGGCAGCGCTACTTCTTCCATATAAAGCCGCGGCACCTCCAGAAGTGCTATTATTGATAACAGAGAACATTTTTCCAGCATCAGATGATGAACCAGAATAGGGTAATGAAAATCCACTTCCAATACCAATCTCTTTCCAAGTAGTGGAAAAATACCAGTATGATTTTGTATCGGAATCAAATACCATCAATCCATCGGTTGGTGATTGAATACCCGTTCTTTGAATTGTTGTCATTCTCGGAGGAAGAAAACCTTTTGTTGTACTTGATACATCAAGCATAGCACTTGGATCTGCTGCTGTACCATTAGTATTGATTGCAACATTTTGCGCATTTGCATAAACTGCGAAGCCGATGATAACTGTGATAAAAATGATCCTTAAAATAGAGGCGACTAAAACGATACTTTTCATAAACAATAAATTTTATGATTCGAAAATATATAGCAGCTAATGCGAGTTAATTTAAATATTACTCAATGGCTGCTATTGACTACTCTGCGGAAATTTTATTTAATTAAAAATTTATTGAGTAAAGATTTGAGGCCAATGACTCAACAGGGGTTGCCATTCACTAAATGTAGTGTCCTAAATGTTTCCAGCTGTATTAGTTTGCACCGTTATGAAAAAACTGACACAGAAAGAAACGGATAATTATAAGAAAAATATTATAACAAAAGAGTTGATAACGGATATATTGATGATCGCATTGCTGGCAATAGCAATCATAATTCTTGCATTTGTGTTGTAAATCGGCCCGGTATTTGTTCATATGTTTTTAGACTAATTATAACTTATAAAATAGAGGACGGTTTAGGAAGGCCGCATCATTGATGCGGCTTTTTCTTTTATTCCTACTTTTGGAAAAAATTACTGATGTACCAAACACTGCTCGCTTCGCTTGAGAATAATGTTCTAACTATTACGATCAATCGTCCTGATAAATTAAATGCTTTAAACAAAGACGTGTTTATTGATATTGATAAGGCATTGAATGACATAGAAAAAAATGCCGAAATAAAATCTGCTATCATCACAGGTGCAGGAACAAAAGCTTTTGTAGCAGGTGCTGATATCAGTGAATTCAATAGTTTGAACAAGGAACAGGCAATGGGGATGGCTAAAAAAGTGCAGAATATTTTTCACAGAATTGAAAATTTCAGCAAGCCAATTATTGCCGCTGTCAATGGGTTTGCACTCGGAGGAGGGTGTGAATTGTCAATGGCTTGTCATTTTCGTATAGCAAGTGATAATGCAAAATTTGGTCAGCCAGAGGTAAATCTTGGACTAATACCTGGCTATGGTGGTACTCAAAGGCTAACACAATTAATAGGAAAAGGAAGGGCTCTTGAATTATTAATGAGTGGCAATATGATTGATGCAAACACTGCTTTACATTATGGATTGGTAAATTATGTGGTAAAACAAGAGGAGTTATTATCAAAAGCAAAGTCAATACTTGAAACGATAAATAGTAAAGCTCCATTAGCTGTTGCAGCATGTATTAGAACTGCCAATGCGGTCTTTGATAAAGCAATAAACGGCTTTGATCTTGAAATAAAAGAATTTGGAAATTGTTTTGCTACTGAAGATATGAAAGAAGGAACAACCGCATTTTTAGAAAAAAGAAAAGCAAGTTTTAAAGGAAAGTAATTTATTCAAATGCATTTTTGAAAGTGATTGTTTGACCTTTTGACATTTTTACTTCAACAACTCCTTTACTTACAACAAGCCGGTCCCACGCTATTCCAACAGGTATCCATGTTTTGAAAGGAAGTTTTATTCGTAGCTTTCCCCCTTCCTCTGATCTTACTTTTACTTCCATCGTTATTCCATTTTCTTTTTTAGCTGAAATAAGAAAAGCTCCTTCAGCTCTCAATGTTTTGAAAGAAACATTTTTCCATTCTTTTGGAATAGCAGGAAACACTTCAATAAAATCTTTATGACTTTGCAAAAGCATTTCATGAATACCTTGCGCAAATGCAAAATTTCCTTCAAGAGTAAACGGACGATAAGTAAAATCTGAATATTCTCCCCCTTTCTGATCCCCATTTAAGTGAAAACTGTTGGATGAAACAAAATTGGTGGCAAATCTTTTCAGATTCACTGCAGCCGAATCACCATTTTTTGCCCTTGCATAAATAGAAGCGATCCATGCAAATGAATAACCTACCCATTTTCTTGTTCCCATTTTCTCAATATGACTAAGAGAGTTTTCAATAATATTTCTTTCAACGGAATCTTCCATGTTTAATAATCCTAAAGGATGTATAGCAAGTAAATGATTTTGGTGACGATGAGAATAGTCAAGATCCTGATTGACAGCAATAGTTAAGCCTGTTTCGTTTGAATTAAATTGAGGTAAAGCTGACCATTGCAGTAACCAATACCTTGCTTCATTTTCCTTTTTTAGATTTAAATTGACTGCCCATAACATTTCAAAAGCATTTTTAACTAATGCCAGATCATAATTTGTCCAATTAAGAAACCATGCCTTAATATTATTATTATTAAATTCCGGTGCAGAGCTCAGCGGTAATTTCTTTGTGGCGCTATCGCTGGTGAGAAAATCAAGAAACTTGCAAACATCATTGATATAAGGCAAAGCTTTCTCCGCCAAAAAATTTTTATTCATACTATACCCCCATTGCCAATAAAAGTGTTGAGCCAGCCATGCACTTGTTGTAGGACTCATTGAATACTGTATCCATCCTCCCATTGGTTTACCACTTATTGTTGTTACACCCGGTACATTCAGGCCGCTCCCTTCGAAATATTCTTTTGTCCATTTCTTATTCTCCTCTTTTACTTTCCATAGCCAATTTGTAAACCCTTCCGTAAGATCAAGATGATTGCCTGAGTAACCGGGCCAGTAGCTTAATTCAGTATTAAGATCATGATGAAAATCTCCTTTCCATGGAGGCAACCTGCCATCATCTGCTGTCCATATAGCCTGCAAAGAAATTGGTGGCGTATTGCTTCTCGCCACACAACCGAATTTATACATGTCGAGATAATATTGTCGTTCTAAAATTGAATCTGGAATTGAAACAGATGATCTTTTCCAGTAATCATTCCACCAATCAATATGTGATGGCCAGCCGGTTGGTTCTTTAACCAATACATTTAACGCAGGAAGTGACGCAGGTTGATTATTGGTGATCGTCCATTCGCCAATAATTCTTTTCCCCGGGAACTTGTACCATTTAACCAGCACTTCATAATAATTATTCTTCCATGTTGGCTGATGATAAAGAATATAATCGATTCCCTTTTTTACAGTTCCTTTCTCATATCCGAGCCACTCAAGGCTTTGGCCTGAAACACTATTACCTGTTTTTCCATTATTTCCTGTATTATAATTGGGGATGATCAATTCAGGAATGAGATCTTCATTAGTATTTTCAAAACCAAAATAACCCACCTGTCGGATTGCATGAATATAATTATTGAATTTAACTCCATTTTCAAATTCCACAATGCTTAATCCATTTGAAATATCCAAGGATACTTTCTTTACAATGCCGATCTTATCAAGATCAAATTCCAATGCTGCACCGGGAATCTTTGTTGGTGCCGGGTATTTCTCATAAGGCTCATCTCCTATTTTTTGTACTGAATCATATTGATTCAATTTTACCTTTTCTACTACCCATTTAAATTTCAGCTTATCGATCTCAGGCATTGGCCGATCGTCCCAGAGATCAACCCTGTCTAATGACATTCTTAATTTATTATCCTTTTGCCAGATCAATGCACCAAGCCAGCCATTCCCTAAAGGGATACCTTCATCCCATCTTTTAGCCAGCGTATCAAATACAAGATTGTGTTTGGGCTTAGGTTGAGCATAAACGTCAAAAGTAAAAAGTAAAAAGTAAAAAAATAGGCGCATCAATTATTCTTTTTCTCCGGTGGTTTTACGATCATGGTGTCAGTTTCAAGAATTGGTACATAATAATTGCCCGTGTCTAAAGTTACTTTGGGGAAGTCATTTTTCAGTACAGGCCAATCGGAAGAACTGATAAAAGTTTTATAAAGATAGATGGCCTGCAACTTGGGAAGGGCTTTTAATTGAATTACTCCTTGTGCCGTCACTTTTGTTCCAACAAGATTCAGATATTGCAGGTTGACCAATGACTGCAATGAAACAAGTCCTTTATCTGTTATTAGAGTATTGTCCAATTGTAAACGGGTAAGATTTGTAAGCTGCGCTATAAATAACAATAAACTATCCGGAATTTTCTTCTGGCCAAGATTTAGCCACACTAATTGCTTTTTTATACCTAATAACAAAGCAATATCATATTTGGTTATCGAATCAACCGTAACAAAATTTGCAGTTAGATAATTGCTATTGCGGGCTACAGGAAAAACAATTATACCACGGTCCTTTAATTTTTGGATTGCTTTTTCATCGGCTTTCTCAACTGGTGTTTGTGGCAGATCCGGTAATACTTTTTTTACTTCTTTTTGCAAAGCAAGTAAAACAGGTTTTATTTTTTCGGGCTGTTCAATGTCTTTTGTCTTTTTATCAAATGTGGCACCTGTTGCGATCCACCAATGTATCAATGCTATCTCATTATCCTTTAATTGTGGTTTTTCTTTTGGCGGCATATGATCCTCATCGTTGCGGGGTAATAATAATCTTTTCATCATATCGCTTTCATCAGCATTTCCCGGCTTTATTACCTGGCCATCCTTTCCCCCTTTTAAAATAAATGCAGGCTCATCCAGTCTAAGCTTGCCTTTCTTTTTACTTTTGTTATGACAGCTATAGCATCTGTTTTCAAAAATCGGTTGAATTATTTCTGCATATACATTTGCTTCCTGTACATCTGCAATTGGCTTCATCTCTTTTTCAGCTACGCTATCTTTTGAAAATCCCTTGGTGAGATAATCTGTTCCATGAGTAAGCGATCCTCCAAGATGACCAGTGATAATTATTAAGGGGATCATCAACAAAATCACCCATTTTGCAAATTCATTTTCCCAGCGGTTAAATAAATATGCAATAAGAGATATAGAGGCAGTTGCGATTGCAAACCATTTATGTCTATCTACCAATTCTTCATCATAGTCGCCACTTAGGGAAAGTAAATAACCGCTGATGCAGGAAAGAATTGCAAAGATCATTCCCCAAAACAAGGCAATACTTGTCGCATCATGTAGTATTGCATATTTTGGTTTTAATGCAAGCGATTGAAACAAACCCGCCAATAATAGAATTCCGATCGGTAAATGCACCAATGCAGGATGTAAGTGGCTAATAAGATCAGTGATGCTGAGTAAAAGGGAAACAATGACCATTAATCAA
>DASYQG010000463.1:0-8575 GCA_036005825.1 Chitinophagaceae bacterium
TTTTTCTACCCAATCATTAATGATTGCTATTTCAATTTTGTTCTCAACTAAAACTGATAGCAATGAAGCAAATTATCGTATCCGTATTTGTCGTAGCACAAAGTCTTATCCTTGTGGCTCAAAATGATGCGCAAAAAGAAGCGGAAGTCAGGGCTATGGAACAAGTAGAAGCGCAGGCGCTGGTTCAAAAAGATACAGCTACACTTAGGAAAATATGGGCACCTGACTTTATGGTCAATGCACCATTGAATGCCGTTTTTATTGGAGGACAGGTAGAATTCGTAGCTGCAGGTATCATAAGTTACAGCAGCTTTATCCGGAGTATTGAAAATGTGATGGTGCTAAAGGATGTCGTTATTACGATGGGAAGTGAAACGGTAGTGCCTTCCGGTTTTGATCCTATGGCAGGACAAACCATTCAAAGACGGTATTCTAATATCTGGATAAAAGAAAAAGGCAATTGGATACTGAAAGCCCGGCATGCCAATAACATTTGCCCGGCACCTGCTTCTTCCCCTACATCATCAATACGGCAAAATGAAGTATCGCCAAATGAAATGACAGTAAAAGTGGGTAATAATCCTGCTTCTCATCAATTTGAACTTTACATTCGAAACATCCCATCAAACGGGAGTCTTCGTGTATTTGATTGTAATGGAAGATTAATAGATACCATGGAAATACCGAATGGTAACAAAGTTGTTTCAATAGGCGCTGATTATCGAAGTGGACTTTATTTCGCACAAATCACAGGTGGAGGGAATACCCGGGTTGTAAAATTGGTTAAGCTTTAATAAAATAATTTATACGAAAAACAGTAGAATGACCGATCGACTCAGCGTTTTCGGACACGGCCGCCAATATCTATTTTAAAACCTAAATAAGAATACTTCTATACGTGTTCATTAATGACAGCTTATTAAACCCAGGCAATAACAAAGAGATCACTTCATTGGCGCAGGGGCATCGGTAAATTTTTTATGTGCACCAGTTAATTTGCCAATGTAATACGTAGCAGGAATAATTACTTTTCTTACAACAGCAGGTATGTCAGCTGTAGCAAATTCAGATCTGTAATGCATCGTAAGAAAAGCCATCCTTTTTGTTTCAGGACGATTATTTTTTCCTTCATCTAAGGCTTTGTAAACTCCTTCCAAAAAATATTCAACATTATTAGCAGGCTTCATCCATCCTTTCACATGTAATTCATCTTCGCCGGCATTCCAGAACTTATGCCAGGTGCCACGCATAAAAGTCGCTGTTTCACCCGGACCATAATAAACGGGTTCCTGTCCAGGCACCAGGGTTCCCATTTTACCACTAATAACTGTGAGACTTTCTTCTTGCTTCCAGTGTACATGAATAGGAGGACCTGCATTTGGCTTGACAAAACCCTCAGTTATTAATTTATCACCATCAGGTTCTTTTATCCGGTCTACAAAGACCAGCCTCTCTCCAAATTTATTTTCAATCGTGTGTGGGTATTGATACATAATGTTCGTTTTGGTTAGTTCAAAAATAAATAAAAAAGTTTTCCCTCCGCCTCGGCTCGTGTCAGTTAAAAAATAAGACACCCCGTATCTTTCTTCCATAGTTTTTCGCAGCAATAACCCCTGCCTGCCTGCCGGCAGGGAGGGAAAAATTGAAAAGCGTTTATTTATTCTGTACTACTTACAATTGGAAATCATTAACTTTCTGCACAAGAACTTGCGTAAAGCGGCGGTGTACGCCAATAATTCGGTCAGTATGAATATCCATCAACTTCATGAGCATTATTGGTTAAATGGTGGCGCAATCAAGTCGTTTCACCTGGACATTCAAAACAATACCGCAGAGATCCAATTATCTGTCAGTCGACACATCAATGGAAAATTGTTGGTAGGGCAGATCAATGAAAAAGACTTAGTGCCCTGCATTATAAAGCTAACGTTCCAAGAGTTAATCGAAGCATCGCTATTTGATAAATTCCCAACACAAGGATATTATTTGAATTTCTGTACATTCGGAAATAATGGTGCAGAAGTCGGAATGTCGTTTAACGTACATGACAATTCCAATTATGTCTATGAGAAAGATAATTGGGTGATCAAATCAAAACGGATGACATGGAAAGAGGTTTGAGGTTACCCAGTTGTTGGTGTTCCAGGATCATCATCTTTCTTCCATAATTCTTCGCAGTAACAACCGAATATTTTATTTCATCCCAGGACGCCAGGGAGCAATCCCGATGGCTACGGGACTTTGTGCTCTCCATAGTATTAAAATAACCACAAAAGAAAAAGTCATAACTTTTCCTGGCACTTGTAATTGCCAACCATCCTTATTAACAATTCCCGTGAGCAATTTTTTAATATTTTGAACTCAATGAGATATTTTACAAAAGGAAAATATCTGGGTAGTACTAATCACAAGTTTGAATTAGAGGGGAACCTTATGATGATCACGACTTACAGGGATTGTCCTGATTCAGACTGGCATTACCACGAAAATTCCTTTTTTACTTTTGTATTGAACGGTAGTTGCCGGGAGATTCGAAAAGGATATACTCATGAATCCAGCCCTGGCGATCTTTTATATTTTGAAAAAGGAATTATTCATAAGAATAGCCACTACACAGAATATTCAAGAAATTTTAATTTGGAGCTCAATGATAAATGGTTGGCCAATTACGATGTTCAATTCAAAATAGATCCCGCAGATTTTGTATTGGAAAAGTGCGACTTCAAGTTTCTGTTTATCCAGCTTTATAATGAATTTCTGAACCTGGATTCTGCCTCATCGGTTTCGATGAATGATATACTGCTCCGAATCATGGGAAATAAGATCTATGAAATTAGCAGAGGCACACCATCATGGGTACCAAAAATTAAAGAGTTCCTGAAAGACAACTGGACTACGAGTTTTTCGCTGAAAGAATTGTCTGTCATAATAAACGTTCATCCGGTTACGATTTCCAAAAACTTTACCCGCTACTTTGGATGTACACTCGGAGAGTTCATTCGTAAGTACAGGATTGAAAAAGCCTTAACGCTGATCCGGACAACTGATCTAAGCCTTACCGAAATAGCGCTGACCTGTGGTTTTGCCGATCAAAGCCATTTCACCAGGAACTTTAAAAGACTAACGGGTAGCCTGCCTTTATATTACCGGAAAAATCTAAGCTAATCTGGTTCTATTTTTACGTCCGATCATTTCGGTTATTTGCATAACAACTGCAGCAGTTCTTGTGAAAACTTGTGTTCGAAAATTTCGCCCTCTTTCAGTTATTCATTACACACAAGTTAGGGTTCCCAATAATTATTAATTCAAAAAAGTTAATACTATGCGATCAGTGCTGACTTTAGTTTGCGTTCTGTACCTGGCTAACATGCAAGGACAGACGAATACCAGCTTTCAACCCTTCCCTGGCGATTCGGCAATGCTGTATAGGTTTGATCTTCATAAAAATTATTTTGCGGATGATCAGTTGGAATTGAAAGAAAGATCGCAGCTCGTAAAGGCTTTTGAAAACCTGGAAAACAGGATCAATAACACAGCAGGAGGAAAAAAAAATTATCAATTTATACTTGAGTATGATTCATTGCTTAAGAAAATGGGCAAGCATACCGCTTACCTTGGCATGTTTGCTTTCATCGATCTATCCAATCCTCTTTACCAGATGAAGCTGGATTCATTCAGTCAGCAGTTGACACCGTTAATAAACCGTATCGGTGGAAAGATTCGCTCCATGCCTTCTTCATCAATTGCCAGGAACGTAACATACGATCCGCATGGGCCCGATTACCGTTTTTTTCATAGCCAATTACAAATAGATCCTCTAAGGAGATTTTCGGAAAGCGAACGACAACTAATAAATGATCTTACACCGGGCCTCACCAATTGGCAGCCCAGGTTATTCCAAACCACTTTGCGAACAACGGAATTCAAACCGGTAAAAACTCCGGATGGAATGTTGTACTTACTTGCAAATCTCAATGAGATAATCAACCATCCCGACCGTGAGGTGAGGAAGCAAGGTTATTTGAATAATTTGGAAGGTATCAAGTCGCGGAGAGAAATATTTGCAATGGCCCTGCTGGAGACCGTAAGGAATAGGAACAGGGTTGCCACAGTATCAGGTTTCAAAAATTTTCCTGAACAATCTTATTCACAAAGATCATTAACACGGGAGATGGTGAATAAGCTGCTGAAAATTTTGGCGGACAGTGCCTATATCAATAAACGATTTGAAAAAATATTATTTCAGGATATAAAAAAACTGGGCGGGATAGATACGGTCTATGCATGGGATCGCCTGACACCGGATTCCAAAGCTCCTACTCCAAGGTATACGATAACCGAAGCAACAAAAATTATTTTAGAAGCAACAAAACCTTTTGGTAATGATTATTACATGGAAATGTCGAAACTGTTGGATCCGCGAAACGGGAGACTCGATATGGTGAACAGGCCGAATCGTGTTCAAAGACCCGGGTTCTCATCAGGATCTGTTGGTTATAACAGTGTTTTTTACCAGGGCAATTATGAAGGTTTTATGTCTGACCTTATCATTTTCGGACATGAGGCAGGTCATGCCGTTCAAAACATGCTGATGGATAAAAATGGAGTGAGCTCTCTTTATGCGTTGGGACCAAGCTATTTCACAGAATCATTTGCGGGATTCAATGAACTTCTTATAACAGACTATCTGTACCAGAAAGCGAGTACAAAAGAATACAAGAAATATTACCTGTCCCGTTTCCTCGAACAGGCGACAGAATTATTCAATACCGCCATGGATGCTACCTATGAGCAAATATTGTATGACAGTGTTCCTGCGGGGAAGATCAGTAATGCTGATCAGTTGGAATCGCAGATGCAAAAAACAGGGTATCAATTTTCAGAATGGTTTCAACCTTATATGAAATATGAGATGCAATGGGTGAATAAAATGCAGTTTACAACCAACCCCTTGTACAAGGTGAATTACGTTTATTCAAAGCTCCTTGCAGTTTATTATTTTAGTTTATTCCAGCAAGACCGTAACAAATTTGTTCAACAATACAATGCTTTATTAAGAAACGGCTATGACGAGGAACCCGATAAGATTCTAAGAAAATTTTTGGATATCAGCTTAACCGATAAAAAATTGTTTGACGTTTCACTTGGATTGATCAATAAAAAAATTAACGAGTATGAATCGCTGGCAAAATAAAGACCCATGTTACTGGTGCTCGACCAACAACTTTCTTCCGTCCTTTAGACTTGCACAATGAATTTACTACTTAAGAACTATTATTACTATTACCTTTTCTTTTTTGCTTCTTTTTTCTTTTACAATTCACATTATTTTGTTGATAAACTAACCAGTGGAGGAAGCGCTATTGACCTACAATAACGTTGCGCATAATATAGCATTTACGGCCTTGTTGGTGTTCTAGTATCAGCATCTTTCTTCCATAGTTCTTCGCAGCAACAACCCCTGCATGCCGGCAGACAGGGAAAAATTGAAATGCGTTTATTTATTCTGTCCAACTTACATATGGAAATCGTTAACTTTCTGTACAGGAACTTGCGTAAAGCAGATTGTTAGCAGTTATTATAAGCATCGAGTCATATTGATCAAATTAAATCCGAGTAAACTTGGAAATCAGAAACTTCATTTACTTTATTTTATTGGCTTTAGTTCAATCTGCCTGTTCTCATGCGCAATCCACGAAAGAGGAAAAGATGAAGGCTACCTTCCAGAAGTTAGTAACATACTTTCAATCAAATGACACGAGTAATATCAGGACACTTTTCGAGACGGAAAATAATCCAGCTTACTCAATTGAAAGCGAAGTGTTGCTCAAAGACTGTAAATTGTTTTCTCGGATTGTTCAGAAATATGGTCTTCCTCAAGCCGATAGTATAAAGCTGACAAAAGGTGAAGGTCAGGAGAATGTTGTGTATGCTACATTAATGAATAAGACAGACTCCTCTTTAAATTTGAAACTATTCGAATTTGGTGTGTTGTTTTATCCCGATCGGTTTTTAAAAAATCCAGAAAAGATACTTACATATCAATTTCACGAATTACCAGTTATAATTCCTGAGAAAAAATTTATTCCAATACCAAAATTGAAAAACAACCGCTAATCTCGGCTTGCCGTCCGTTCAGGGTTTTGCCCCACAGCCAGTGGAACAGACCGAAAAATTGAAATGCGTTTATTTATTCTGTACAACTTACAATTGGAAATCATTAACTTTCTGTGCAAGAACTTGCGTAAAGCGGAATGTTAGCTATTATTTAAAATGTTATGCAATTGAATTGAAAATTCGAGAGTCTATACTAATGACAAAGGAATGATTGCATCTCCACGAAGAAGGCTTATTGTTTGTTTAGATACGACTCTTCTGGTCATTTTTATTTTGCTTCTGTCACCAAGAATGACCGGGTTACTATTGCATGAAATATTGGGATTTATTTTCTTTATTCCAATAGTAATACATCTTCTTATAGCGTGGCCATGGATTAAAAACGTTTCAAAGAAATTTTTCAAAACTGCCAGCAGGCGTACCCGGTTCAATTTCTTTCTTAATACTATTTTATTCATGCTGGTGATTACAGAATTGGTTTCAGGTTTTATTATTTCTCAAGTGGTCCTTCCAAATCTCGGAATAAATACGATCAACGACCGGTCATGGCGTTCAGCGCATAATTTACCTTTAAATTTTGTCGTGCTTTTTTCAGGACTTCATATTGCAGTGAATTGGGGATGGATCGTTTCGGTTTTCAAAAAAAGGTTAAGTATTCCAAAGGAAAACAACAATTTGTTGTCACCTAATATTATGACATTACTAATGCCTATTAGTATTCTTATTTTAGCTACAGGTCTTGTTTCATTAATATTATATAGCATAGTTGGCAAACCTTCGCTTAGCAGATTATACTCTCAAAATGAGATTGCCAGGTTTAATCCAAGCTTTTATCATGGCATGGTACAATTTTTAGGAGAGGCTTTTCTTCTTGCTGTTGTTGCATTCATTGCAAGAAAATGGTTGCGCATAAGACTTTGAAATAATAGACAACAACAGTAAACATAACATTTCTGCGGCGTTGTGTGAGTTCAACCACAACTGAAAAAAGGAAACACTTTATATATTCTGTAGAACTAACAATTGGAAATCATTAACTTTCTGTACAAGAACTTGCGTAGAGCGGCGGGTTGTGCGCAATCCAAAGCCGCTCTTATTGAATGAACCTAAAAACAAACTACTTATACCATGAAAAGAATAATTGTCTTGTTGCTCGCCTCAGCTTCCATAATGCTTTTTTTCGCTTTAGTCTATGCATTGGTTTTCGCTAAACCCGACAGCGCATTTTGGAAGTACCGTCTTGTCATTGGTATTTTCTTTATTGCAGTAACCCGGTTTGCTTTGATGGCCTACCGACGTTCCCGGATAGTGCACTCATAAGCGTTATTATATTCCGTTCAGTCCGCCCGGGGTCTTGCCCCAAAGCCGGTACAACATAATTGAATGAAGGAGCAGCATCTTTCTTCCATAGTTCTTCGCAGCAACAACCCCTGCCTGCCGCCAGGCAGGGAAAAATTGAAATGGGTTTATTTATTCTGTACAACTTACAATTGGAATTTATTAACTTTCTGTGCAAGAGCTTGCGTAAAGCAGGGTGGTACTTGCAATACGAAATAACTTTTTATGGGACTATTTGATAAACTCTTTAAATCAACTAGGACAGAAACTAAGAAATATCTTAGCGACTCTGAAATTGAACAGAGAAATAAAGAATTTATGATGAAGTTTGAGCAAGTGAAGAATTTATTTACTGACAGCTTAAATATTTACAATTCGCAATACTGCCAATGTGCATTTCCAAGATTTCAACAAATAGTTAGTATTGATTGTAGCGACACTGGCACCTCTTTTAAATGCTATGACACCGACCTGCTGATAAGTATGACTAAAGATTGTTTTGACATAACAAATAGTAACCTTACCGACGAAGTAACAAATAGCATATGGACTTGTAAAAAATGTGGTTCAACATATGAATATGGCTGGTCAGATTTTAGCATTTATGTTGAGCGACAAAAACTGAAATTGACAGATTTAAAAACCGAAATGAAAGGACTTCTAGTTGCAAAACCAATTCCATTATACTTAGGACTTGCAGGTCATTCATATCCATCAAGACAAGAAATTACAAATGTTTCTTTTGACGAGTTTAAAAAGTATATGACTGAACAATGAAGTACTGCAGGCAACATTGTGTCGTCGTTGGTGTTCCACTATCAGCATCTTTCTTTCGTAGTTCTTCGCAGCAACAACTGAAAATGAATTAACTTTCGCAGGGCAGAATATTAGCGGCAACTGATAATACTGCCTTATTAAAATTTATTGTATGAAAGAAAGCCTGCAGGCTATAAGTGATCTGCAAAAAAAAGCATGGGACACAGTTTCCAATGGGTGGAAGAAATGGAATGACTTTACCATGAATTTCTTAAAGCCAATGGGCGAAGCGATCATAAAAGCCCTGGATATAAAGAGTAATGATGTTGTGCTCGATATTGCTTCCGGCACCGGCGAGCCTGCG
>DASYQG010000464.1:0-2770 GCA_036005825.1 Chitinophagaceae bacterium
CCAAAACCACTTATTTTTCTAAGCTCCGTTAAATTCAGTGGTAAATAACGAGCCATTTCATCCAGCGTGTTGGTTCCGGCAACAATATAAATTGGCAGATCTGCTTTTGCACAAATGCTATCTCTTAATTTTCTTAGTCTCTGATGAAGCGGTGGATGAGGACTTTCGGCCCTCTGCTTTACTTCTCCGGCGTAAACATTCACACCGAATGGAGGCAGTATAAAATCTTTCTTTCTTCTATGATATTTTTCAATATCAATCGCACCATTAAGCCCTTCCATTAAGTACTTTTTTATTGAAAGTCCAGTGAAGAATTCCTTTACTGTTTCGTTTATTTCCTTTGCATGAAAACGACTATCTGTAACCGCTGGACAACTAATTAATGATTCACTAAGCTTCTTTTGTTCTTCTAAAAAATAACCAGCACCTGCATTTATTCTTTCTTTCAGCAATTCATTTGTATCCGAATTGTCTTCTCGATTAAAAATTGATTTTAACTGATTTTGAAATTTCTCGGCTGTAGCCTGTAACTTTCTTATTCCATTTGAAAGCCCATCAATCCATTTCTCTACTTCTTCATTAAAAGAGGATTTATTCTCTAACAAATATTGATTGAGTTCCTTTGCCTCAATAATGATTTGTCGGTAGTCAAAAAGAGACAAAAGAATTTTTAGCTGATAATTTCTTTTTGATTGCTGCAATTCCTGTTCTAGAATATTTTTAGATGAATTTGTTTTAGAAAACCGAACAATTCTATCGTCAGAAAACATTTTAGTTGACCGGATATGACTTTGCAGTACAATTCCATCCAATGTTGTACAGCGGCTTAACGCAACATACACTTGCCCGGGTGCAAAAGCTTCACCTGCATCAATAATTACGTTCTCAAACGTTAATCCCTGGCTTTTATGTATTGTGATTGCCCACGCAAGTCGAAGAGGATATTGAGTAAAGGAACCCAAAACATCTTCATTTAGCTGCCGACTTTTTTTATCAATAGTATAGCGAATGTTTTCCCATTTCTCTTTTTTTATTTCGATCTTTTCCGTTTCATCTTTACATTGAACAAAAATTTTATCTTCATCAAGCTCTGTTACAATTCCTATTTTACCATTGAAATATCTTTTGATCCTCTCTGTATCATTTTTAATAAACATAACCTGCGACCCAACTTTCAGCAGCAGCTGTTCTTCTGCGGGATAAGCCGACTCAGGGAAATCACCTTCTATTTCTGCTTTATAGGAAAATAATTTATTAGCAAGGTCATTTAGTTCAGTTTCATTTTTATTTCTTGCTCTCTCATTGTGTGTTGTAAGAATAATATACCCATCGTCCTTTGTTCTTCTGAAATCAGGAGAAAACCTTTTCTCCAATAAGTTTCTTCCTTCGTCGTCAAGTTGATTATTCCTCACCTGGTTCAATACATTTATAAATTTCTCTTCGCTTTGTCTATATATTTTATTAAATTCAATGTAGACGGGCAGCTCTTCTTTTATTACAAAGCTGTCAAAGAAATAGGGGCTATGGTAAAAGTCTTTTAACAATCGCCATTCATGTTCTTTTATTACTGGTGGCAGCTGAAACATATCTCCAATAAACAAAACCTGAACCCCTCCGAATCGCTCACTATTCCGGCTGCGAATATGACGTAGGACAGCATCAACCGCATCAAGCATATCACAACGAACCATGCTGATCTCATCTATAATAAGTAGTTCGAGTTCTTGTAAGATCTTTTTCTTTTCAGTGGTCATTCGCAGCTTGCTGAGAAGGCTATTTTTGTTCGTGGTTTCTTCGGTTTGTCTATTAAATCCGCTGACATCGGGAATAAAAGGCGAAAAGGGCAGATGAAAAAAAGAATGCATAGTAACTCCACCTGCATTGATCGCGGCTACACCCGTTGGTGCCACTACCGCAATTTGCTTGGAACAATTTTCCTTTATATATTTAAGAAAGGTTGTTTTACCTGTACCTGCTTTTCCTGTGAGAAAAATATTCCTTGAGCTTTGGTTTACAAGCTCTGCCGCCAATCGAAACATTTCATTATTAAGATCATATTCCATGTTGGTTATTAATATATCAAATAAAAAAGCTCCGGTAATTAACCAGAGCCTTTTCAGTGGTGTGGGGCGGGATCGAACCGCCGACACAAGGATTTTCAGTCCTTTGCTCTACCGACTGAGCTACCGCACCTTTTAATCTTGAACTTTTGGGATAAAACCCTTTTCACGATTGGGGCAGCAAAAATAATTGTTCTGAGCCAAAGGCTGAAAAAACAATGCTGAAATTTCCCGGTCTTTATCCTTTTATTTCAATGTTTTCCGGCTTTACCCCCAAATCTCCCTGCATTTTTAAAAGTATTTGAGCAACGGTGACGACATCCTTTTGGCAATAGTTAACGATCCGTTTTAAATCTTTGTCGTTCCAATATACACTCCAAACCTTACTTCCATCAATATCATCCTTTGGTGTAGGAATACCGAGTGTATGGGCCAAAAGATTTAAAGAGGTAAAACTTTTAAAATCGCCAAATTTCCATAACTCAAGTGTATCAAGATGACATACCTCCCATGGCTTCTTTCCACTAGCGTTTAAAATGACAGGAATTGGAAGGTTATTTATGATCAGCCGGCGACACAAATAAGGAAAATCAAATTCCTTTCCATTGTGAGCACATAAATATTTTGGTTCGTCACTATTGGTCCACTTATTCAGCATATCACAAAATTCAATAAGGAGCACCGCTTCATTTTCACCATAAAAAGATTTG
>DASYQG010000465.1:0-4219 GCA_036005825.1 Chitinophagaceae bacterium
CCCAAAGTAAAATATCGCGGCATATTTATTAATGATGAAGCTCCTGCCCTTTCGGGATGGGCAAAAGAAAAGTTCGGCGGCTTTAATCATAAATTCTATGAAAAGGTATTTGAACTTATTTTAAGATTAAAAGGAAATTATATCTGGCCTGCCATGTGGGGTAATGCATTTTATTATGATGATTCATTAAATATTAAGGCAGCAGACGAATATGGAATTGTGATCGGTACTTCACATCATGAACCATTAATGAGAGCACATGAAGAATGGAAATATTTTGGAAATGGACAAAAATGGAATTATGATAGCACTGAAACAGGGTTAAAAGAATTTTGGCGGGGTGGCATGCAAAGAGCATGGAATGAAAAAATAGTGAGTGTTGGTATGCGTGGAGATGGTGATGAACCGATGAGCAGGGAAACAGCAACAGCTTTATTAGAAAGAATTGTGAAAGATCAAAGAAGAATTATTGAAGATGTTACAGGTAAACCTGCCAGCGAAACACCACAACTTTGGGCCTTGTATAAAGAAGTGCAAGATTATTATGATAAAGGAATGAGAGTGCCGGATGATGTCACTTTATTATTATGTGATGATAACTGGGGCAATATTCGCAAACTTCCTAAACTAAATGAGAAACCAAGAAAAGGTGGCTATGGCATCTATTATCATTTTGATTATGTAGGCGGACCTAGAAATTATAAATGGCTTAATGCAAATCCAATTCCAAGAGTGTGGGAACAAATGCATCTTGCTTATAAATACGGGGTGAAACAAATATGGATCGTGAATGTGGGCGATATCAAGCCAATGGAATTTCCTATTTCATTTTGGTTGGATTATGCATGGGATCCGGAAAGGATCGGCGCTGATGATTTAAAAAGTTATACAGAGAAATGGGCTGCCGGGCAATTCGGAAATCAATATGCAAAAGAGATTGCTGATATTATTTCAAAGTATTCTAAGTACAACGGGAGAAGAAAGCCTGAGCTGCTCGATGCAAATACATATAGCCTGGGTAATTACGATGAAAATGGTAATGGTGAATTTGGAGCCATTGTTGAAGAATACAATCATCTTTTGGTTACTGCTGAAAAAATTAATAACGGGTTGTCTCCTGAATATAGAGATGCTTTTTTTCAATTAGTTCTTCATCCGGTAAAGGCTTGTGCAAACCTGAATGAGATGTATTATAATGTTGCGCTTAATCGTGAAGCGTATAAAAGAAAATATGCAAGTGCCAATGATTATGCAGATAAAGTAAAACAGTTTTATACGAATGATTCACTGATCACCAGTCAATATCATCAATTGAAGAATGGGAAATGGAATCATATGATGGATCAGACACATATTGGTTATACGTATTGGCAGCAACCACCGCGGCAAAAAATGCCTGATGTAAAGTATATTTCTAAGGATTCTGTAATTAAAGAACCAGGAAAATATAGTTCACTTGTTGGAATATCCAGTGTTCCGGCTGACGCTAAACCTAATAGTTTTTATGAAATCGTAAAATATATTGCAATCGAGGCCTCTCATTTTACAAAAGCTGTGGATACAAATGGAATTACCTGGAAAGTATTACCAGATCATGGAAGAACCGGCGATGCAGTAACAGCATTTCCTGTTACAGCCCCTACTCAAAAGATCACAGCGAACCCCGCACATCTTGAATATGATATTTATACCGACAGCCGGGATAGCTTGAAAATAAATGCCTACTTCTCTCCTTCTCTGAATTTTCATAATACGGAAGAAGGGCTACAGTATGCGATTTCTATTGATGATGAAGCGCCACAGATCATTAGCATAAATAAAGAAGACAAAAATACAGGAGCAGGTATATGGAACAAATGGGTTGGCGAAAATATTATTATCAAAACCAGCCGGCATAAAATTTCTCAACCAGGAAAGCATGTTGTGAAATTCTGGATGGTGAATCCCGGAGTTGTATTGCAGAAATTGGTTTTGGATTTTGGTGGATTAGAACCAAGCTACCTGGGGCCAACGGAAACAAGAGTTACAAATTGACTTAACATCTTAAAAATAGTAAGTGATGTTTAAAAAAAATTTCTTAGCGTTTCCAATTTTCGTAGCAGTTTTGTTTACAGGGTGTGCAAGTAGTAAAAAAACAACTGCATCGTCGTCATCAGCTAATTCATTAAAGGAAGCTTATAAAAATGATTTTTTGATCGGGGCTGCTTTAAATGCTCAACAGATCGAAGAGAAAGAGGCGCAGGCTGCTGCACTTATTCCAGCTGAATTCAGCGCCATTACTCCGGAAAATATTATGAAGGCCGAGATCATTCATCCGGAATGGAATCGCTACAATTTTGATCTTGCAGATAAGATCGCCGACTATGGTAAGAAATATAATATTAAAGTGAATGGCCACACTCTTATATGGCATAGTCAATTACCAGCTTATGTCAGAAGCATGAAAGATGCCGATTCAGTAAAACAATATTTTACTAATCATATCAATACCGTTGCCAGTCATTTTGATGGTAAAATATATTCATGGGATGTAGTAAATGAAGCGTTGGAGGAAGATGGAACAATGCGTAAATCTATTTTCTTAAATAAGCTGGGAGAAGATTTTGTGACTGAAGCTTTCCGTCTTGCACAAAAAGCTGCTCCAAATACCGAACTCTATTACAACGATTACAATATTGAGCAACCAAATAAAAGGGCCGGCGCTATTACATTGATTAAAAAAATACAGGCAGCAGGCGTACGTATCGATGGTGTAGGAATACAAGGTCACTGGCATGTGGGTAGTGTTCCGTTTAAAGAAATAGAACAAAGTATTATTGAATTTTCTGCCCTTGGTGTAAAGGTTATGTTCACTGAATTAGACCTAGAAGTATTGCCACGTAATTTTCAGGGTGCAGATGTAAATCAAAGGGTGGCTTCCAATCCTGCATTGAATCCCTACGTAAATGGGTTGCCGGATAGTGTGATGCAACAACAGGCCAGTGATTATCAAAATTTATTTAAGCTGTTTCTGAAATATAAAGATAAAGTTGACCGTGTAACTTTCTGGGGTGTGAATGATGGACAAAGCTGGCTGAACAACTGGCCCGTGAGAGGAAGAACCAATTATCCATTGTTATTTGACAGAGAGTTTAAACCAAAACTGGCCTATTATAAAGTGCTTGAATTAAAAACAAAAAAGAATGCCGAACAACAGAAACCTTTCTGATAAATTTTAAAACCACAACATGACAACTGCTTCACAGAAACTATCGGTATTTGAAAAGATTGGCTATAGTTTAGGCGACCTTGCTGCTAACCTGGTTTTTCAAACGCTGGTTACTTACCTCGCTTATTTTTATACTGATATTTATGGGTTGAAAGCTAATGATGCTTCTGCAATTATGTTAACGGTTGGTCTTATTGCAGCATTTGGGTTTAACCCGATCATCGGTGCTATTGCTGACAGGACGGTCTCACGCTGGGGTAAATTCAGGCCATGGATATTGTGGACAGCTGTTCCACTTGGTGTCATTGCATTGCTTGCATTCAGTACGCCTGATTTTTCTTATAAAGGCAAATTGATCTACGCAGCAGTAACATACACATTGTTGTTATTATTATATGCAGCCAATAATCTTCCATACTCTGCATTGAGTGGCGTTATTACCGGCGATATGAAAGAACGAAACAGTATGTCTTCTTATCGTTTTGTTGCCGTCATGTTCGCACAATTTTTTGTACAGGTGTTTATGCTTCCAATTATTGAATCGGCTGGTGGCGGAGATAAAGCTGTAGGTATTGAAAAGGTAATGACCTGGTTGGCAATTATTGGAACTGTTATGCTCCTGATAACTTTTTTTACTACCAAGGAACGTATTGTTCCAAAGCCTGAACAAAAATCAAGCCTAAAAGAAGACCTTGGCGATCTGTTTAAAAACAGGCCCTGGGTGATCATGCTTACCTTGACAACCCTGGTCTTTATTACACTGGCAATGAAGGGTGGTTCTTATGTTTATTATTTTAAAAACTATGTTGACAAAGAAAGTTTGACAAATTTTATAATGCCGATCTTAAATGCCCTTTCAAACGTTGGCATAAATTTCTTTGGTGAAGACCCGGTGTCTGCTGGTTTTGGCTTGTTTAATGCAGGCGGAATTATTTTTATGATCGTCGGTATTACATTGTCAAAAAGGTTTGCGGATAAATATGGCAAAAGAGATGTGTTTGGCGTAAACTT
>DASYQG010000466.1:0-9014 GCA_036005825.1 Chitinophagaceae bacterium
AAAAGCCTATCGTGAGTTTAAGATCTCAGTTCTTGCCTTTTTAAGAGACATCATTTTTATTTCACTCGGAATTTTTTCAGCTGCCTTCGGGCTTAAAGGATTTTTGATCCCAAATCATTTTATTTATGGCGGTGCAACTGGTGTTGCATTATTGATCAGCCAGCTTACAGTGGCAAAGCTCGAGGTAATGCTTGTTTTGATAAACATTCCCTTCCTACTTTTGGGGTTGGGTGTTATCGGGAGAAATTTTGCAATAAAAGCAACTTTAGCGATCACAGGACTTGCGTTGGTATCAGCTTTTGTAAATTTTCCTCATGTTACAGATGATAAATTGTTAGTGGCGGTATTTGGTGGTTTTTTTCTTGGTGCCGGCATCGGGCTTACTATCAGGGGCGGCGCTGTCATTGATGGAACCGAAGTAGTTGCGCTTTATTTAAGCAGACGACTGGGAACGACTGTTGGTGATATCATTACAGTTGTAAACATTATCATTTTTGGTGTAGCTGCATATTTTCTTTCTGTTGACATTGCATTATATGCAATGATCACCTATCTCGCTGCTTCCAGAACTGTTGATTTTGTGATCGAGGGAATTGAAGAATACACAGGTGTCACTATCATTTCATCGCACAGCGAAGAAATAAAAGAAATGATCATCAACAAACTTGGCCGCGGCATTACAGTGTATAAAGGCAAGGGCGGTTTTGGTAAAATGGGACATACTGATGATAAAAATATTATTTATACAGTGATAACAAGACTTGAGATCAGCAAGATGAATACTGAAATTCAAAAGATCGATCGCAATGCATTTGTGGTGATGACAACCATCAAAGACATCAAAGGTGGTATGATCAAAAAAAGAAGATTGACCCATTAACCGCCTGTTCCTGAAATTAATTCCCGTTTATTTATATCTTTAGCTTGGTCAACCAAAACCGTTTATGTATCAAAAAACAAAACAAAAGGTTCATATACTCCTGCACCCGGAGCTGGGCGAATCAAAAGCGGATAAATTCGTCAATATTTTTATCATTACCCTCATTATTTTAAATGTGCTCGCCGTAATGATAGAAACGGTGAAAGGTATACATGATAAATATGAAACTTTTTTTGAATATTTTGATCAGGTTTCAGTTGGCATTTTTGCAATTGAATATATCTTAAGAGTTTGGAGTTGTACTCATGATCCAAGATACAAAGGCAGCATCAAAGGAAGATTGAAATATATGCTGACATTTGGAGCTCTTATTGATCTTCTCGCTTTCCTTCCTTCATTTCTTCATTACTCTTTTCATGTGTTCGGCAGGCTTGATCTTCGTGCGTTACGAATCTTACGTTTAATGCGTTTCTTCCGGCTTTTCAGGCTTACTGCTTATACCAAGTCCGCACAAATGATCTTTAATGTTTTCAAATCAAGATTGAATGAACTGGTTTTAAGTTTTATCATGGTGCTCTTTTTGATCATTATAGCATCTTGCCTGTTATATTTTGCAGAGCATGGTGCACAACCAGATTCTTTTTCCAGTATACCTGCGACAATATGGTGGGCAGTGGTTACACTTACTACTACTGGCTATGGCGATATGAAGCCAATTACTACTGTTGGAAAAATTTTAGCGGGCATCATTATGTTAACCGGTGTAGCTTTATTTGCCCTGCCTGCTGGAATAATCACTGTCGGCTTTCTTGAAGAATTCAGATTTGCCAGAAAATATAAAGGACACAACTGCCCACATTGTGGAATGCCTTTAGACGAGCAACATCGTCATGAGGATGATGAGATCAACGAGGCTACAAAACCAGTTTAGATCATAAAAAAAACCGTCTCGCTAAAACGAAACGGTTTTTAATACTTCTAATTAATTTATTAAAATGCTTTTGCCGGGGTTGTCGGTTTCAGGTTATATTTCTTATTGTACTTATCATTTAGCAATTTGTGCTTGTCAGTAAGATCGACTTCTCTTCCTTGTATTAAAGCATCAGTTACTTTACTTGTTCTCATATCAAGCAGATCACCTTCACTGATAACAATGTTTGCATCTTTGCCCACTTCAATGCTTCCTGCTTTATCAGCCACACCCATGATCTTTGCAGCATTTAAAGTAATTGCCTGCAATGCTTCTTCTTTTGACAAACCATAAGTTGCCGCAGTTCCCGCATTGAATAAAATATTTTTTCCACGGGTTTGCGCATCATCATCAGAAATTGAAAAAACAACTCCTGCTTTTTGTAAAGCAGTTGCTGATTTATAGGGCTGATCAACATCATCATCTTCTGCAGTCGGAAGACTATGCATTTGATTTAGTATAACAGACACGTTATGTTGTTTCAACAAGTCAGCTATTTGCCAGCTATCACTGCCACCCACGATCACTACATCAAAATTGAATTGCTTTACAAAATCAAGTGCAATGAGCATTTGTCTTACGGTATTTCCATGCACATAAAACTTCTGGCTTTTATCAAACAATCCTTTTACAGCTTCAAACTTCAGGTTTGTTTCTTTATGTGCACCTTCGGCAAAATATGCTTTTGCCTGTGTGAAGAAAGATTTCAATTCTTCGATCTTAGCCAATCCTTCTTTTACAGGATCAGTAGCATTACCTTGCTGCGGACCAAAACGACCACCACCGCCGCCACCAAATCTTCCAAAATCAGGACGGGGCATTAATGAAGGCATATATAAATGCATACCTGCATCAGTTTTCACTGCTGCATCCTGGTAGTTCCATGCATCCAATTGTACAACAGATGATGAACCTGCAAGGAAACTTCCCTGCGGAACAATGTTAGCCATCAGTATTCCCTGGGAGCGAAGCGTATTGATAACTTTAGAATCGGTGTTATAAGCAACGATCGATCTTACATTCGGATTCATATCACCAAGTTCTCTTACATCGCTTGATGCCCTTACTGCTGATATCTCAACTAAGCCAAGATTACTTATTGGCAAAATGATACCGGGATAAACCTGTTTTCCTTTTGCATCAATAACTTTTGCACCTGCTGGCACCGTGATATCGTTACCAACTTTTTCAATTTTACCATCCTTTATCTGGATAGTTCCATTATTGATAACAGTTCCATTGCCAACATGAATGTTAGCATTTGTAACATACATCACTCCCTTTTGCGGCGGCGCCGGCATTACCGATTCCTGCGAAGTTGCTGCGAGGAAAAAGCCACCTAATATGATTGAAAAAAATATTTTTTTCATTGTTGAGTATTTTATTGGTTTTCGAGATTGTCAACATCAATGGTAAGCAATCCATGACTATGACCATGATCACTGCAATTAAATATAAGTTGGTAGCTTGGTGTTGCTGGAATAACTGGCGCACCGCTTCTCTTCTCACCATTCATTTTTTTGATAAGGCGGGTCCTTTCTGTATCAACCCATTTTTGCATTTCTGCATCTTTTGCCCTGTCAAAATAAATTGTACCATCAACAATTGTATACAATGATTTTGCATAGATGCTTAGAGGATCGTCACTCCAAACTACTACATCAGCATCTTTACCAACTTTCAAACTTCCAACTCTATCATCTACATGCAACATTTTTGCAGGATTCAAGGTAACCATTTTGAAAGCCTCATCTTCTGTAAGATCACCATATTTCATTGTCTTAGCAGCTTCCTGGTTCAGGCGACGGGCCATTTCGGCATCATCAGAATTGATAGCGACATTTAAACCAACTTTGTGCATGATCGCTGCATTGTAAGGAATCGCATCTTCCACTTCCATTTTATATGCCCACCAATCAGAGAATGTAGATGCATTAGCACCATGCTTCAGCATTTTATCAGCCACTTTGTAACCTTCCAGAATATGTGTAAACGTATTTACTTTAAATCCGACTTTGTCAGCAACATCGATCAACCCTGTGATCTCACTTTGTACATAAGAATGGCAGGTAATAAATCGCTTTTTGTCTAAAATTTCTACAAGAGCATCCAGCTCGAGATCACGACGTGGCATTACAAGACCTGGCGTTTTTTTATCTTTTGCAGTATTATAATCTGCCCATGCTTTTTTATAATCTTTTGCGCGGGTAAATGCATCGATTAATACTTGTTCAACTCCCATTCTTGTATCAGGATAACGGGCATTGCCTTGAGTAGAAGCGGAACGTTTTACATTTTCGCCTAACGCAAATTTGATAAAGCCATCAGCTCCTTTAAATTTCAATTCTTCTGCATCTGCGCCCCAGCGAAGTTTGATCAATTGTGTTTGCCCCCCGATCACATTTGCAGAACCATGCAAAATATGTGATGTGGTAACACCACCGCTAAGCTGACGATATATATTTATATCATCAGGATTTAAATTATCAGTAATTCTAACTTCAGATGTTACACTTTGTGCACCTTCATTAATAGAAGCAGCAGCAATATGTGAGTGTTCATCAATTATACCGGGAGAAACATATTTTCCACTTCCATCAATAACTTTTGCGCCAGCTTCAGGAAGATTTTTTCCGATCGCTGCGATCTTTCCATCTTTTAATAGGATATCACTATTCTGAAGAACACCTTCTTTTTCATTTGTCCAAATTGTTGCGTTCTTGATCAGGATAGTTTCTTGCTTCGGTTGAGTGCCTTCTTCAAAACCAAAAGGCTCGAAAGGATATAAAACCTTTCCAATAGCTATCGGATCTTTTTTCTTAACGGTGTCGGGTTTTGCATCAGCAGCTTTTTCCAGCACAGCAGTCCATGTCAATGAATTTCCTAAAGAATCTGTTCCTGTACCATTCCACTCAGTTCCGGCGCTGTAACCGGAAAGCCTTGTTGCAGTTGCTGGCAATGGAGCTTGTTGGCCGCCGCCAAAACCACCTCCACCACCAAATCCACCCCCTCTTCTAGCTTGCATTTTAGCATAACTAAGTTTTACTGTTTTGCCATCGTAAGATAATCTTGCACTCAAAGTATCTTTTCCATAAACACTCGCAGAGCTATTAGATTTTACATCGAGAGTGTAATTTTCAGCACCGGCAGGAGTATTCACAGTAAGTTTATAAGTACCGGCGATATTTGTCCAGGCATCTTCTTTTACAGAATATTTTTCTCCCTGTATCCAATTTTGAATGATCACTGATTTTTCACTAAACACGGGGCCGTTAGTTATTATAAAGTTGGCGATCTTTCCTTCATCAAGACTTCCCACCTGGTCATAAATACCTAAAAGAGTCGCAGGAGCTTTTGTCAATGCTTCCATTGCTTTGCCTTCGGTTAAGCCATAATCCATCGCTTTGCGAAGATTTGTCCAGAATTGAGTTATGTTTCTAAGATCTGCTGTAGTAATGCAAAAATTAATTCCTGCTTTTTCAAAATAAGCTGCATTTGACGGCGCCATTTCCCAATGTTTCATGTCATTTAATGAAACAAATCTTGCTTCATTAGGATCTTCAACATCCTGGGCTTGGGGGAAATTCAATGAAATAATAAATGAAGCATTACTTGCTTTCATTTCCTTGATACGCTGGTACTCATTACCACCGCCTTTTAAAATATACTGTACGCCAAACTCATCTCCTATTTTATCAGCACGAAGACAATTCCATTTATCATTTGCATCAAATATTTGAGGCAGGCCCTGATTATTGTTCCATGCTTCGAGGCTTAAATTCACACCTTCTTCAGCTGGCTTTTGCTTATACCATTGTGCATCGAGAAATGATTGGCGAAGCAATGCTATACTGCCCATCATTGAGCTTGGATAACTTTGAGTGGAAGTGCCTTTATTAAATGAATAATGTGCAGATGCTTTTTCTTTCAGCATCACTAAATTCTCTTTAGAATTAGCAAGAGTAACAACAGTACCTGTACCGCGTGCAATTCCATCTCTTACATGACTCAACACTGTTCCGAAACCAGCCTCACGAAGTGGTTTTGCCTTATTGTCATCAATTGCAAAAACTTTGAAAGCATCTGCTTCGGCCTTTATAGCCTGGTTCCATCCATAAGCACCTTTGGCATTCGAAGTAAACTGCTGTGCGCCAAAAAATCCACCGGGTCCGCCGGCACCCTGGCCTTGCTGTGTGGGAAGTGTAGTTCCATAATCAGCATAAATATCAATAAAGGATGGGTAAATAAATTTTCCTTTACAGTCAATTTCAATAGCACCTGCAGGAACTTTTATTGAAGTACCGACAGAAGTAATTTTTCCGTCTTTAATAACCATGGTAGCATTGTTAAGTGTAGTTGCTACGTCTTTTACGATAGTTGCATTTGTGAAAGCATAGGTACCATGTCTCGGATCAACCACTCCATTTTCGGGGAATGTTGCCTGTCCTAATAAATTAGTTGCGACCGGGAATAATGCTAGCACAAAAACCAACCTGTAGATAAACAGAGTTTTTCTCATTGCGATTAGTTTTTTGGAATAAGATGTTTTTTTTAAAAAGAACTTGCGAATAGGGACGCCGAATTTATAACAATTGGCGCAAACGTGACGAAAGACTTTATAAGAGGTCTTTTATCATGAAAATCTTTACCTGTTTTCATAAAAAACCTGACATTGTCAGGGCTATAAACTTTGGTTACCTTTGAGCACAATCAATTTTTGCCATATGCCGGGCATCAAATCATTAATTACAATACCAGATTTTAGTTTGTCTCCGCGGATCGACCAGGTGGGTGTAGAAGAAAGAGCTTCACGATTTACAAAAAGGAGTATAAAGAAAGAAACAAAGATGAATGGGCTGAAGCTTGTGCTCAACATGATCGACCTTACAACTCTTGAGGGAAAAGATACAGATGGTAAGGTGAAACAACTTTGTTATAAAGCAATGCATTTACATGATGCATTACCGGGTTTACCAACTGTTGCCGCGGTCTGTGTTTATCCATCTATGGTTAAAGTGGCTAAAAAAGCATTGGGTGATTCTGGAATTAATGTCGCATCGGTTGCCACCGCATTTCCAAGTGGGCAGGCGCCAAAAGAAGTTAAGATACGTGATACAAAATATGCAGTTGACCAAGGGGCTGATGAAGTGGATATGGTTATCAGCCGTGGGAAATTTCATTCGGGCGAATACAATTTTGTTTTTGATGAAATAGCCGCTATTAAAGAAGCATGTGGTGATGCAAGACTAAAAGTTATTTTAGAAACGGGTGAATTAGGCACGATGGATAAAATTCGTCGTGCAAGTGATATAGCCATGCATGCTGGCGCTGATTTTATAAAAACATCAACCGGGAAAATACAGCCAGCTGCAACTATGCCCGTGACATTAGTAATGCTGGAAGCGATCAGGGATTTTTATTATAAGACTGGAAAAATGGTGGGAATGAAACCGGCTGGTGGAATTTCAAAATCCAAACTGGCATTACATTATTTAGTAATGCTAAAAGAAACATTGGGTGAAGATTGGATGAATAATCATTGGTTCCGCTTTGGCGCCAGTAGTTTAGCAAATGATGTGTTGATGCAAATAATGAAAGAAAAAACAGGAGTTTACCAGGCGGCGAATTATTTTTCGGTTGATTAAAACTATTACTTGCCTCGGCCTTAGCTCGGGGGTTTAAAGATTATCACATGCCAAAAACAATTTCAAAAAAGAAAAACAACACTATCAAACTGAAGTTTGACACCTGGCAATATGCACCAGCGCCGGAAAGTAAAAGCGCCGCGACCATTAAATCGCAGTATGATCTTTTTATAAATGGTGAATGGACAAAGCCATCGGACAATAAATATTTTGATACGATCAACCCGGCAACTGAAGAAAAATTGAGTGAAGTTGCAGAAGCAAATGTTGCCGATGTTGACAAAGCGGTTTCATCTGCGAGAAAAGCATATGAAAAAGTTTGGAAAAAAATGCCGGCGAAAGAAAGAGCAAAATATATTTTCCGCATCGCAAGAATGATACAGGAAAAAGCAAGAGAGCTGGCGATCATTGAAACGCTGAATGGCGGCAAACCGATCCGCGAAAGCCGCGATTTTGATGTACCGACTGCTGCTAATCACTTTTTTTATTATGCAGGATGGGCTGATAAATTAGAGTATGCTTTTCCAAATCGTGCCACCGAACCACTCGGCGTGGCTGGGCAGATCATTCCATGGAATTTTCCCTTGTTGATGGCTGCATGGAAAATTGCGCCTGCGTTAGCAACCGGAAATACGGTTATTTTAAAACCTGCAGAAACAACTTCATTAACTGCATTGAAATTGGCAGAGATAATTCAGGAATCAGATCTGCCCCCGGGTGTTGTAAATATTATTACCGGCGCCGGTGCAACCGGTGCTGCCATCGTAAATCATCCTGATATAAATAAAATTGCATTTACCGGATCAACGGATGTTGGAAAAATAATTCAACGTGCAATCGCCGGAACAAACAAAAAAGCTACTCTTGAATTGGGTGGTAAAGCCGCCAATATAATTTTTGAAGATGCACCAATTGACCAGGCCGTAGAAGGAGTTGTCAATGGAATTTATTTTAACCAGGGACATGTTTGTTGTGCCGGATCTCGTTTGTATGTACAGGAATCAGTTGCAAAAGAAGTGATAAGAAAATTAAAAGATAGAATTGAATCATTGATCGTTGGCGACCCAATGGATAAAAACACTGATATCGGCGCTATCAATTCAAAACAACAATTAGAAACAATTCATAAGTATATAAAGATCGGGACAGAAGAAGGAAGCGAAATATATCAAAGCAGTTGTCAATTACCAGGGAAAGGTTTTTGGTGCCGGCCAACATTGTTTACCAATGTTGCACAGAGCAATCGCATTGCACAAGAAGAAATTTTCGGACCAGTGCTGGCAATTCTCACTTTCAGAACAGATGATGAAGTAATTGAAAAAGCAAATAATTCGCCCTATGGATTAAGCGCAGGCGTGTGGACAGATAAAGGTTCAAAAATCTTTAATATGACTAAAAGAATGAGAGCTGGAGTTATTTGGGCAAATACATTTAATAAATTCGATCCTTCATCTCCTTTTGGTGGTTATAAGGAAAGTGGATATGGAAGAGAAGGTGGATTGCATGGGTTGCTGCCATA
>DASYQG010000467.1:0-3370 GCA_036005825.1 Chitinophagaceae bacterium
GGTATCCATCCATCATCTGTTGAAAAATTAACAGAGCCATTCATGGCTGCTGTCATTCCGCTTGTACCAGATGCTTCTCTTGGCACCCGGGGATTATTTAACCAAACATCTCCTGCCTGTTTCAATCTTTTGGAAAGGCCCAATTCATAGCCAACAAGCACTGCCACATTATTATATTTCTTACTTAAATGGACAAGATGATTGAATTCAGAGATCGCAGGATAATCAACCGGGTAAGGTTTACCTGCCCAAATAATTTGAACAGGATATTTTATATCGTTTAATAATTTTTCAAACTGCTCTTCTTCGGTTGCAATCAACCCGGCTCTTTTGTATCCTGCAAATCTTCTTGACCAAACAATGGTAAATACATTTTGATCAAAGATCTTTCCTGTCTGGTCGGCGACTATTTCAAATGCTCTTTTCTTTAAATGTTTTTTTCTATCGTCAAATGCCCAGTCATTCCCTTCTTCCATGAATTTGTATAACTGTTTATCGGCCCAGTATCGCCAGTTCTGCGAATTGGTTATCGAAATGATCGGGCAGATATCACTGTACTTCTTCCACATTTCCCTTGATACAACTCCATGTAATTGCGAAACACCATTAGCTAATCTTGCAAAACGTAATGCAACAAGTGAGTGATTGAACATATCCTCGCTGTTGCCGGTTAATTTTTTTACCTCGTCAACAGTCAAGCCGCAGAAGTAACTCATCTTATGACAGAGATAGATATCATGTTTTTCATTACCTGCTTCTTCCGGTGTATGTGTAGTGAACACAAGTCGTTTCTTTACTTCCTTCAAATCATTCTCATATTTTTTATACAAATAAAATGCAGCTGAAAGACCATGTGCTTCATTCAAATGATATACATCGGGTTCAAAACCCAGTTCATCGATCAGTTTAGCGCCCCCAACACCGAGTAAAATAAACTGTGCTACTTTAGTCGCCACGTTTGCATCATATAAACGATGAGTGATTGTTTGCGATACATAATCATTTTCCGGAAGATCAGTGCTCAATAAAAACAATGGAGCTGTTTTGAAGATCTCAGGATCGAGATACCATGCTTTTACCCAAACAGGATGCTCATGCACGGTGATCTGAAATTTGATCCCTGTATCTTTAAGAAAACTATATTGCTTTTCCATCCAGGTCACCTGTAATGTTTGATCCTGGTTGCGGGCCTGGTCATAGTAACCGTATTTCCATAAAATACCAATGCCGATCATATTTTGCCTGAGCTCATATGCGCTGCGCAAGTGTGAGCCGGACAAAAATCCAAGGCCACCGCTATAAATTTTCAGGGGCTGGTGAGTTGCAAACTCCATGGAGAAGTAGGCGACTTTCTTCGAATATCTATCATCAAAAGGGTATGGAACTTTAAATTGTCTAAAACTCATATTGTGTGGTTTTTACACAGGCCACAAAATAACGGGAAATAGCCATAGGAAAGTGTACGAACATTCAATCCGTCTATTAAATTATTCACATGCGGGGGAAAATTAAACACTGGAAACATGCGTAACTAACAAACATTAGGACTTTCTTTTTGCCGGAGTTTTCTGTTTTGTTTCCTTTTTCCGGGAATAACTTCCGTCGAATGAACATTTAATCCCGCGATGAGCACCACAGGCTTCAATTTCTTTTAAAGAAACAGATGTAGATGAAAAATTAAATTGAAGTGAACATGCATCGCCAGGTTGTTTGTAGATAGCAGTGTTTGCTGATGTAAAACTAGCTACACCTTTTAGTTCACCAGTACAGTCACCATTGTTCTGATCAAAATGAATAAAAAAATTTATTCTGCCTGCTTTACTATCATCGCGGATCGAAACAATATTCATTTTATCTTTTATATAATCTGCAGAAAATTTATTTTTCTTTTGCAGCGTATCGATCGGGTTGATCACTTCCGTTATCCTGTCATCTAATGCATCTTTGGCGATTAGAAAGAATTGTTCTGCTTCATTGTTGTATATATAAACATCTTTTCCCTCAGCAGTTGAGCCATCGGGTTTTTTCATTAACACTGATTGATAAAATTCGAATTTGCGGTTAAGGCCACTGATCTGTACAGTGGCGGTATTTGCATCCTGCACGAGCAATGGAAGAAAAGCTTTGAAATTATTTTTTTTATCAAAACATAATACCAGCATTGACTTCTTATCGTTAGCATTGGCTTTTGCAAACAAGTAGCTTACCTCATTATCGTTAATTCTTTTGCCCAGGTAAATTTTTGGCTTTGCATTTTTTCCAAAAACTTTTGTCAGCACTGAATCGGGAACAAACTGGGAAAATATTTTATTAGCGATGAGCAGGGAATCTTTTTCTTTTTTAGTCAATGCAGTATCGCTCACTTCGTAAGGTGGTTTTATTAATTCAAATGATTCAATGAAATCACCTATCGCCACTTCATCAGTGCCGGAAAGAGAAGGCTTTTTCTTAGTGCCACAACCCATTAATAAATAGAAAGCAACAAGCAGGCAGGCAAGATAGCGGTTCATATTCTTCAAATTGTTATCGAATATAAACCTTTCCATTTTTATGCCATAAAGGAAAATTTCTTGGAAATCCAGCAATAATTTTTTAGGTTTGTCTAAATTTATTTTTAGCCATGCTTAATTTTTCGACCAGCGAAGAGAATTACCTGAAAACAATTTTTCATCTGCAAACCAAAGATGACAACGTGTCTACCAATGAGCTTGCCGAAAAACTCCAGGCGAAGCCTGCTTCGATAACCGACATGATGAAAAAATTAAAGACCCGCAAGCTGGTTAACTACCAGCCCTACCAGGGTTTTCGGTTAACTCCTGAAGGAAAGAAAATAGCATTGAGCATAATCCGTCGTCATCGTTTATGGGAATATTTTTTAGCAGAGAAATTAAAATTCAACTGGGATGAAGTACATGAAGTAGCAGAGCAACTGGAACATGTAAGCAGTAAAAAATTAATTGATAAGCTTGACGAATACCGTGCCTTTCCAAAATTTGATCCACACGGAGACCCGATACCTGACACAAATGGGAAAATGGAAACAGGGAAACAAATCAATCTATCAGAATTGGCTCTCAACAAACCGGCAAAGATATGTTTTATAGCCAATCAGTCCGATTTGTTGCTGGAGCATTTGAATGAGAAAAAAATAAATATCGGCGCTTTGATCATTGTAAAAAGAAAATTCAATTTCGACGATTCAATGGAAATTAAATTAGACAATAAGCTGCTGACCATAAGTGATCAGTTAGCCCAAAACATTTTTGTAAAACATGGATAGTCCAATACATAGTTATCCTTCACTAAGTGAGGTACACCAAAGTGTAGACACCACCAGCACACGAAGACCAGGTTGGAGAAAGATACTTTC
>DASYQG010000468.1:0-9770 GCA_036005825.1 Chitinophagaceae bacterium
ATAGTTCTTGTTATTTTAATCAGTTTAGCATATTTCAATCTTTCTTCGTCGGTTGGTTCGTGATCAATAACATGAAAACCATTTTCCTCAATATGTTTGATCACTTTATTTATTTGTTTATCTACCTCATTACCTAATACGAGGCGCAGATCAAGCATAGCTTCTGCTTTTGTTGGGATGATGTTTGCACCCAGTTCGCCAACATCAGCGCTTTTGATGCCATTTATATTTAATGTTGGCAAATGCAGTAATTCAAGAAAAGATTTACCATCACCTTCTGGCTCTGCAATTCCTAGTTCTTTTTTTAATGTTTCTTCGATGTTTGGGATTTTTGACAAGGCTTCTTTTTCACTTGAAGAAAGTGGGATCACATCATCATAGTATCCTTCAACTAAAATATGTCCCTTATCATCTTTCATGCTTGCAAGTAATTGCACTAGTGATAATGCGGGGTTTGGCGCCCAGTTGCCATAGTTGCCGCTATGTAATGGACGTTTTGGACCATACACAGTTAAATTCATATTTACATCGCCGCGTACGCCAAAACTTATCATTTTTTTTCCTGATACATGTCTCGGTCCATCGATAATAACCCAAAGATCTGTTTGCAATTTCTCTTTGTGTTTTTTAAATATTTCATCAAGATGTGTTGACCCAAGTTCTTCTTCTCCTTCAAAAAAGAATTTGATATTATGCTTAAGGGCAACACCTGTTTTCACTAATGCATCATAAGCATTTAATATTGTCATCACGCCGGCCTTATCATCTGCACTTCCTCTGCCTGCAAGCCTGTATTCCGGCGAAATATTTCCTGAAACTGAAATAATCTTTCCTCCTTGTTCGATGGGCTTATCAATGAATATCGGTTCAAATGGCTGTAAACCTCCCGTCCATTTTGCAGGGTTAACAGGCTGCCCGTCATAATGTGCATAGAATGATAATGTAGTTTTTGCGCCGGGAACTTTTACTTCACCAAACACCACGGGGTTTACTTTAGGAGTAGTGCCATCAAGGAATTCAGCTTTGATTCCCCGCTGCTCCATCATCATTTTTATGAAAGCAGCATTGCGCAAAATGTTTGAGGTATCTCTTGTTACATTCGGAATAGCAACAAATTTTACATATTCATCGATGATCTTTGTTTCATTTTCTTTCCTGTATTGATTTACTTTTTGCTGAACTGATTGAGCAAGTGAGTTCAACCCTATTTGTAAACAACAGGCGATTAAAAAATAAAATTTAACTCTCATAAACTTATTTGACTATAATCCTTGTTGGATTCTTTGATATAAAATCTTTCCAGTTCTTTAATGTACCATTTGATCTCAAGGCAGGTTTATCCTGGAAATGATGGCAAACTGCTACTGCCAATGCATCGGTCGCATCATAATATTGTGGCATTTCTTTTAATGAAAGCAAATGTTGCAGCATTTTCCATACCTGGTCTTTATCAGCATTCCCGTTTCCGGTGATAGATTGTTTTACTTTTTTCGGACTATATTCCGTTACCGGTAAACCAGCGCTGATGGCTGCAGCAATAGCTACACCCTGTGCCCGTCCAAGTTTTAGCATGCTCTGAACATTTTTTCCAAAGAATGGAGCTTCGATCGCAAATTCATCAGGCCGGTGCTTTTCTATTAGTTCTTCAATTTTTTTGTGAATTAGCTGCAGCCGGATATAATTATCTTTTTTACCAGAAAGTTTCAGTACACTCATTTCTCTCATGCAAATAACATTGCTGCTGATCTCTATTATTCCATAGCCCATCAATAATGTACCGGGATCAATACCAAGAATTATTTTTGGAGGCTTTTGCAATGAGCAAGTATTTTTACAGGATTAATGAAGCTAAACAAAAATATCAAAATCTTTCTCAATTATGTTCTCGGTCCTCTACTCTTCGCATGGTTGTCTTATTCTGTTTTTAAGCAGATAAAAGATCAACCGCATCTTGAAGAATCATGGCTGAATATAAAAACTTCTTTTAGCGACGCAAGAGTACTCAATTTTATTCTTGTTATTGTTTTAATGTTTGTAAACTGGTCACTCGAAGCATTGAAATGGAAAATATCTGTTCAAAGTGTACAGCCGGTTAGTTTTTTCAGATCATTGAAAGCCATTTTTTCGGGAGTATCTTTTTCAGTTACTACTCCCAATCGTACAGGTGAATATTTAGGCAGGGTTCTTTATATGGACGATGGCAATCGTTTAAGGGTTATTTCACTCACCATACTTGGAAGCATTAGCCAGCTTCTTGTTACCATTTTTTTTGGCCTTTTAGGTTTGTTGATTTTACAACCTGATACTGCTAATATGAAATTATCAGGGTGGATGGAATGGATAAAAAACCTGGGAATTATTGGTGGATCTCTTGCATTTATAGTTTTAACAGTTTTTTATTTTAGAATAAGCTGGCTTGTGAAATGGGTAGATAAAATACCGGCAATAAAAAAATACATTTGGCTTATAAACGAGTTGGAAAAGACAGATACAACGTTGTTGATGCGTTTATTGTCTATATCAATGTTGCGCTATTTTGTTTTTGCTACGCAATATTTTTTATTGTTTCGCTTTTTTGCAGTTGAAGTAAATTGGTGGCAGGGGTTTTGGGCAATAGCGATCGTGTTTTTTGTTATGGCGATAACTCCAACTATCGAGCTTTTTGAAGTGGTTAAAAAAATGTATGTGACCCAGGAAATTTTTGCAATTTTTACAGTCAATACACTAGCGATCGGGTTTGTGACCACTACTATCTGGTTTATTAATTTAGTGATACCGGCGACAATTGGCAGTTTATTAATACTTGGAATAAAATTTTTTAAAAAGGATGAAGCTTCGTAATTCACTATCAGCATTTGGCATTTGGTTGGTTTTTTTTACCGGGGAAGAAAAAGAAATAGTGCCGCCATCAGCACCGGTAAATGCAATTAATGCAAGTGATGAGTTTTGTGGTATTACGAACAAGGCATTCCAGGCAGGTGAACAGGTAACTTTTCATGTTTATTATTCACTCGCGGGTACTTATATACATGCCGGCACTGCGATCTTCACTGCCACGTTAGAAAATTTCGGAAACAGGCCAGTGTACCACATAGTGGGTGATGGAAAAACAAAAGCATCTTACGACTGGATCTATAGAGTGAGAGATAAATACGAATCCTATATTGATACGGCGACTTTACAACCCTTGAAATTCATTCGTAATGTGGATGAAGGCGGTTATAAGAAATATGAAACCATTACTTTTAACCGTACTGCAAATACTGCTGTATCCAATAGCGGTGTATTTAAAGTGCCGGATTGTATACAGGATGTACTAAGCGCAATGTATTATGCCCGGAATGTTGATTTCTCAAAAAGCAAAGTGGATGATAAGATCCCTTTCAAGATGTTTTTAGATAATGAAGTATTCAATATGTATATCCGATACCTGGGAAAAGAAACTATTAAAACACAATACGGAAAATTCAAAGCGATAAAATTCAAACCACTGTTATTGAAAGGAACAATTTTCGAAGGCGGTGAAAAAATGACTGTTTGGGTAAGTGATGATCCCAACCATGTAGTGCTTCGTGTAGAAAGCCCCATCGTAGTTGGTAAAGTAAAAGTTGATATGATGGCTTACCGTAATCTTCGCTACCCGCTTACTTCAATGGTGAAGTTGAGGGGAAACTAGTGAACGGGCAATAGACAATTGGCAATAGCGAATATTATTTTGTCGCTTGTCTTTTGCCAATTGCGAATCAGATGTCTTCTAACTTAAAGAATTCCTTCGGTCTTATTCCTCTTTCAGTTTGCTGAAGTGTACAGCACTCATGATCCTTATCGTGCTCAAAGAAGAGTATGTAATCATTTTGCAATGCTTCTTTCAGGAAAGATTTTTTTTCTTCCATTGAAATAAGGGGTTGCATATCATAAGCCATTATGTAAGGAATAGGAATATGTCCATGCGAAGGAAGAAGGTCAGCCATAAAAACGACGGTCTTTCCGTTATACCTTATTTGAGGTAACATCATTCCGTTTGTATGACCATCAACAAATTTTACTGAAATATTTTCTGTAAAATGTGAAGAAAAGATCATGCTTGTCGGATGAACCGTCCATTTGCCTTTGTTTTCTTCGTTATAAAGTGGATGATCAATAAATTTCAATTTTCCGCTTTCTTGAATCGGTAAAATATTTTCCTTAAGAAAAGAAGCTTTTTCTCTTTCATTGGGTTGCGTGGCCGTTATCCAATGCCATTCATTACTCCAAAAAGTTGCATTGGGAAAGTTTGGAACCAGTTTATCCCCTTCTCTTTTTATCGAACCACCACAATGATCAAAATGCAAATGCGTAAGAAATACATCGGTAATATCATCTTTTGTAAAACCATATTTTGCCAATGACTTTTCCAATGTATCATCACCATGCAAATGATAATGACTGAAGAATTTTGCATCCTGTTTGTCACCATTACCGTTATCGACAAGTATTAACCGATCACCATCTTCGATCAATAAACAACGTAAAGCCCAGTTGCATAAATTATTTTCATCAGCTGGGTTTATTTTGTTCCAAATGGTTTTTGGAACCACGCCAAACATAGCACCACCATCAAGTTTGAAATAGCCGGTATTTATAGAATAGAGTTTCATATTTGATAAGATAATTACTGTGTCAACTCAGCCATCCGTTTATCAAAAGCCGGTTTTGTGTACATCAGTGCAAGCAGCCCTAAAACAAAAAAACCTCCCAATGCAACAATACTATTACGCATACTTCCGCTCTGTTCTTCTATAAAGCCAAAAATAAAAATACCTATGACCAATGCGATCTTTTCTGTTACGTCATAAAAACTAAAAAAGGATGTGGTATCCTTCGTTTCAGGTAACAACTTGCTATATGTGCTGCGACTCATACTTTGAATACCTCCCATTACCAGGCCAACTATTGCTGCAAGAAAATAAAATGCAACCTGTGATTTAATAAAATAAGCGCTGACGCAAACAACGATCCAGATCAATATGGCGATTGTCAACACCCACCAGTTGCCGATCCGTTTGCTTAAACGGCTCATCAGTATGGCGCCAACCATCGCCACCAGTTGAATAATGATAATTGTTATCAAAAGTTTTGGTTCATCTTCTGACTTCGGAAAAATTTCTTTTTTACCAAATCCTGTTGCAACCAGCATTACGGTTTGTACTCCCATACTGTACAGGAAAAAACTGAAAAGAAATCTTTTTAACGACGGCATCAATTTAACCTGTTGCCAGACCAGTTTCAATTCATGAAAACCGCTTGATAAAATACTTTTCTTTTCTTTTTTATTATTGGGAGAGACTTTTGGCAATACACTAAAAGGAATTTGAGCAAAGCCAAGCCACCAGAGACCCGTTAATAAAAATGACAGCCTTGCGCCAATTGATTTGTCTGCTTCATTTAATCCAAACAAACCGGGTTTGAGAATGATTACAAAACAAATGATCTGTAATAATACACTGCCGATATAACCTAATGCAAAACCTTTTGCACTGATTCGATCCTGGTCTTCTGGTGCGGCGATATCAGGTAAATAAGAATTGTAAAATACAAGACTGCTCCAAAAACCCCAGGCTGCTACTGCAAATGCAATAATGCCATATTCAGTATTTAGTTGACCATTGCTATCCTTTTGAAACCAAAAGAGCGCAATACATGCAGCCGAGCCGATATAACAAAAAGTTTTTAACCAGTTCTTTTTATTGCCACGGTAATCGGCAATAGAGCTAAGGATAGGTGATGAAAAAGCAACGATTAAAAAGACAAAGGCCAATGCATAATCCTGTAATGCAGTATTAATAAACTTTCTTCCAAAAAAACTTACGTATGATTTTTCATCTGGATCAGAAGCAGTTGTGATAGCAACATAATAAGCAGGGAATATAGTAGAAGTTATGACAAGGTTATAAGCTGAATTTGCCCAATCGTACATCGCCCAGCCAGTCACAACTTTTTTTGAAGCCGTCTGCATGCAGTTAGATTTTTAGTGAAGGGAAGATAACGAGAAAAGATTAATCTACTTCCATCATGCCGCTAAGAATGATGGCGAGCAAAATAATACCGGCAATGATCCTGTAAAATCCAAAAGCCCTGAAACCGTAGATCTTTAAATAATTGATGAAGAATTTTATGGCGATCATCGCAACAACAAAAGCAATAATATTACCGGCAATGAATGAAGCCATATTTTCATTGCTTTGCCTGATGATCTCATAACCTTTCAATCCGCCGCTCCATTTTTTTAAAAAAATAGTATAACAGCTTGCAGCAAGCATTGTTGGTACGGCCAGGAAGAATGAGAATTCAGCAGCAAGGTGTCGCGTAAATTTTTGTTGCATGCCTCCAATAATAGAAGCGGCGCTGCGGCTTACACCCGGCACCATTGCCAACACCTGCCAGCAACCAACCAAAAATGCTTTCGGGAAAGTTACCTGGTCGTCAGACTCAATTGTATGAACCTTGAATAGGTTATCAATAAATAAAAGAATAAATCCACCTGCCAGCATGGTGATAGCTACTGTTGTTGGACTTTCCAACAGATCATCTATTTTATCTGAGAATAAATAACCAAGTACCAAGGCCGGTAAAACACCAATAGCAAGTTTTACATAAAACTGCCAGCGACGGAATTCAAAAAATTTTCTCCAGTATAAAACAACAACAGCGAGAATAGCGCCGAACTGGATAGACACTTCATATAGTTTAGTGAACTCTTCTTTATGAATGCCCAATAAATAACTGGTAACGATCATATGACCGGTAGAAGAAATAGGCAGAAATTCGGTCAGACCTTCAACGATGGCAAGAATGATAGCATCAACAATAGTCATAATAAAAATTTAAAAGTCCCGCGGCAGGCGGGACAAAAATTATTCATTATTAATTTTTAATTGGATCAGGCCTTGGGCTTTTTAAAAATTGCATAGATCTCGATACCCAAACCGATTATAATTAATACAGGAGCTACAGAAATCCTGAGGGTGCTGTAAACTTCATCATAATTAAATATGTTAGGATCTTTGCTTCTGCCACCTACCATCAACAACATGCCAATAGCAATTACACCAACACCCAGCAGCATCAGCCACATGTTTTGTTTGTCAAATAAACTTGAGGAACTTGTTGTGGTTACCTGTTTCTTTTCACTCATACCGGAATTTTAGGGCTGCAATATAGGCATTTTCGTGAATCGTCAATGGTGAATAGGGAGTTCTAAAATTGACCATTCATCCCGATAGTTATCGGGATCCATTGACGGGGCTCAATACAATTCATCCAGCTTCATGCGGAGATATTTGAGTACACTGCGATGGGTGCTGAAAACGGTGATGCAGATGCCTAACACTATCAATACAAGACCCAGCAACAAAAGTGATTGTGTATCTCTTAATGTTCTGAAGCCGTCAAAAAAGTTTTCAGCCAATAGCATCAACAGGTAAACGATTGCAGTAGCAATTACCCCGCTGATAGCACCGTTAATGATGGCCCTGATATTAAGTGGCTTTGCAATATACCATCGTGTTGCGCCCACCATTTGCATTGTTTTAATCAAAAAACGATTGCTAAACATAGCCAGGCGGATCGTATTATCAATAAGAACGATCACCAAAGCAGAGATCAAAATTGCCACAACTAATAAAGCAATACTGGCTGTTCTGAAGTTAGAAACCATTTGTTCTACTACAGCCGTTGGATATTTTACTTCATCTACAATTGGATATTGAGACAGATCAGCTTTAATAGCGACCAAGCGGGCTGAATCCAAATATTCGGCTTTCAATTTAAAATCAATACTGGGAGGAAGCAGGCTGTTATCAATGAACTCAGTAAAATCTTCGCCACCAGATTTTGCCCACTCTTTTTTTGCTGTTTCTTTATCGGTATACTTCACTTCTTTTACATATGGTTGCGATGCAATATAATTTTGCAACCGTTCCCTTGCCGTGTCTTTAATATTTTGTTTCAGGAACACATGCACTTCCACACTTTCTTTCAAATTAGTGATCAGCTTACGGGAGTTGATAGTAATAATGCCAATAATTCCCATCAGGCACAGCACAAGGGTTACACCCAATACTGACATAAAATAAGATGGTTTTCCGCGTTTGATGGAGGCTCTTCCTGGTTTGACCATGAGTGCTTTATTAGGTTTTTAAGGATTGGCAAAGTAACGGGTTTGTTCCCACATGTATCGGTCAAATCCGTAAATTTGTTGTTCTCTAACGATTAGTATTGCTTGATATTTTTGAGAAGTGGAAAGAAAAATTTTTTTAAGTCTTCTTTCACATCTTTGCTTGGGCTGATGTTGCGACGCTCCGTTCGGGGTTCTGTAATTCTGTTCAACTTTTTTTTCGTGAGACGTGACCCGTCAGTCGTGAGTAAAGTTGTAACTCACGATTCACTTCTGACGATACCCGATTGCAGAACAGCGAACAGGACGTACAAGAGTGCGACGCAACAAAAGTTAAATAGTAGTTGCATAGTTGGGCTCATGAAAAGTAAAAATTCAAAAGTCAAAATCCAAAAAGACTTATGAATTGATACGATTTTTGAATTTTTAATTTTGACTTTTGAATTAATATGGAATACAGGTTCAGAGATATTGAAAAAAAATGGCAGCAGTGGTGGAATGAGAATAAGGTATATAAAGTAGCTAACGATTCTGCTAAACCAAAGTATTATGTGCTGGATATGTTTCCGTATCCGAGTGGGGCGGGGTTGCATGTAGGGCATCCGTTGGGTTATATCGCATCCGACATTTATGCACGATTCAAACGACTGAAAGGTTTTAATGTATTGCACCCGATGGGTTATGATGCATTTGGTTTGCCGGCCGAGCAATATGCGATCGAGCATGGCATTCATCCGAAAGTATCAACGGATAATAACATCGATAATTTCCGCAAGCAATTAGATAATATCGGCTTTAGTTTCGATTGGGATCGTGAAGTAAGAACCAGTGATCCCAAATTTTATAAATGGACGCAATGGATCTTTTTGGAATTGTTCGATTCATTTTATAACAGGAAAACAAAAAAGGCAGAAAAGATCGATGGATTAATAAAGGCGTTTGAAAAGGAAGGAAATCGTTCGCATCCGATGCCGAATGCTCAATTCATGTTCACTTCATTTAATGGAAGTGACTGGAAAAAGTTTGATGAAAAAATGAAACAGGATGTATTGATGCAATATCGTTTGGCTTACTGTGGTTACGGTGAAGTGAACTGGTGTGAAGCATTGGGAACTGTCCTGGCAAATGACGAAGTGATAAATGGTGTAAGTGAACGTGGCGGTTTCCCTGTTGTAAAAAAGAAATTGCGTCAATGGTATTTGCGGATTACTGAATATGCTGATCGATTACTCGAAGGTTTGCAGAAAGTTGATTTCAGTGAGAGCATGAAAGAAATGCAGAGTAACTGGATCGGTAAATCATCTGGTGCAGAGATCGACTTCGAAGTCAAAAGTGAAAAGTTAAAAGTTAAAACTTTAAGGGTATACACTACTCGTCCCGATACAATATTTGGCGTTGACTTTATGGTGATCGCACCGGAACATGAATTGGTGGAAGAGATCAAGTCTGCGGCGCAAACAAAAGCGGTGGATGAATACATTGCATATGTAAAAAGCAGGAGCGAAAGAGAACGAATGGCGGAGAAAAAGATCACCGGGGTGTTTACTGGTTCTTATGCACTCAATCCTTTTAATGGAAGAGAAATTCCGATCTGGATATCAGAATATGTATTGGC
>DASYQG010000469.1:0-4231 GCA_036005825.1 Chitinophagaceae bacterium
CGTTCTGTTAAGCTAGAAGTAGATAGTATTTATTCATCTATTATATCAGATGGGTTATTGACTGGCTCTGAAAAAGAAAAAGCGATACTCAGCCTTGGATATTTTATGAACGAGCTTGGTAAAAATATTACACAGCAAAGATCCGAGATGTATGATGTTCTTGCTGCTGTACAATCCTATAAAAATATTTTGAAAGCATTACTTTATCAAAGATCATTCGCGAAAGAATTGATAGATATGCCGCCACGTCGCATACAAGTGCTGGCAACAACTTTTAGCCAGTATAAAGAGCATGGTTTGCTTAATGATATCGCAGTTTATAAACGGATGGCTTCTTCGCCTGAATTTATTCTTAGTTTTTTGGAAAATAACCCGACGTTCCAATACGCCGATTCTTTGCTATTGATCGCAGCAGTGAATGGCCCTTCGAAAATGGCTTTATACCTCAACCAGGGAAGCCCCGTTTTAGTTGATAAGATCCGTAACACAAAAAATATATACCTGCAACAAATTATATCACTTACGGCAGACAGAAATGCATCTGAGTTGTTACCTTTTGTGGCAGAAATTGCTGAAAATAGAATTACAAAGGAAGAAGTGCTGGAAGCAAGAAAGGATGTACCTAAATATTTTCAGTTGTTAGTAAATACACTAAAGGGATCTAAAGGAATTAATGGCCCTTCTTTTATTTTTCAAAAATTGTTACGTAAAGGGTTAAAAGAAAAATCCCTTTCTTTTTATGTGAACCAGGTCAATGAACTGCATAGCGCTGCCGATGCCATACGCTTTGCTTCCGTAAAGGGACTTCGCCCTGAAGATATCTATTATATAATAACCAGCTGTGGCGATGAATTGTACACTTCAAGTTTTCTTGGGTTGTATAAAAGATTAATGGAAAATTTCAGTCCCCAATCTGCGGATTCATTATTTAGCATAGTGCAGTATGATAATTTTAGAATTTTTATGAGGATGACTGCCAATTACAATGTGCTGACAGATTTTTTAAATAAGATACCTAAAGAAAAAGCAGCAGCGTTAATAGATCGTTTTATTTCCGGGATTGAAACCGAGACAAATTCAGGACTTGAAAAAGCGATGGACATTGCTGAATCATTTACAGGGCTTGATTCCGCTTTTGTAATTAGCGATATGATCCAAAAAGAATTGCAATCTAATTTGAGTAGGTGCAAGTCCAGCCAATTGTATTTTGGTGTAAGAATATACAGCATTTTATTACAGGTATTTGACCTGGTAAAACAAAAAAACTCTTTGAATAAATTATGGACAACACTTGGCAATTATGAAATGCTTGAAAGAAAGAGTTTGCTAAACAAGAACGGGGAGATCATCCAGGTGGTTTTATTTTATGGTGATGATGATGGGACCGCTTCATTCAATAATTTCCAAAAGCTATTTACTGATACGACTAAATGGAAAACGACAAAGAATGCAAATTGGGCAACCATTCGCTCTGTTTCAGATCAGCCCATTGTTATTTATGCAAATCTGCCTTTGGATACAAAAGGAGAGCTGGATATCAAAGCGCAGGATTCACTATTTATTTTTTTAAAACAGGAATCCATCGAACCGGTTGTATTGGTCCACCGTGGTCATAGTTATCATCTTGATAATACTTTAAAGAGATTGACACCATCTATCAGGCTTGCCATATTGGGTTCATGTGGCGGTTCCAATAGCGCAATAAGTATTGCAACTATCAATCCTGATGCACAACTTATCGTTTCAAAAAAAACTGGAGCAAAATCTATCAATGATCCGATCATTAATGTAATTAACGAGACTCTATTAAATAAAGAAGATATATCATGGCCCATAATATGGGAAAAACTATCTGTCCGGTTTAGCAATGATGAATTTACCCGCAATCTTTTTAATGAATACATTCCTCCAGGAAAAAACGTAAGTCTTTTTGTACTTAAGCTTTTTAATTTTTACAACAGGGCAGCATGATAAAGGCTGATCCCTTATCATACTTAATAACCACTCTGCCAGGACCAGGTTTTGATGGCCAATAGCCAATTGTTAATCCTGAATATGATATCGTTGCCGTTTTTACAGGTGGAACATTATCGGCGGTAATCCATCATTGAGAGTGACAGAAGCTATAATACATTTGATAAATGCTGTTTCGGATAAAAAATAAGTTATTTCAACTTTTTAGAGGCCTCATCAGAGTTTTAATTGCATTATTTCTCTTTTCATTACAAAAATTAGAAAGGGATATTGTCTATTATTTTTCGATAAAATTTATAGAGTAATACACAATTAACGAACAAGTGGGAGTAGTTGTACAACTTTATTCGGCATTTCTCCAATAAAAGCCTAACTTTATCAGGTTACGGTTGATGTGCCAGGCAGTAATTTCCTCCTTCTCTCTTACTATCTCCGTTCACAACCTGTTTTTATTTTTTAATTCATAGCTTATGTAATCAAAGCGACTCATCTGATTACCATTTCCTGACCGGAAGCGGGTAATCAAAATTTTATAACAAAACGAAATTTTAAAATGGCTTTTATAGATGACGTTTTACAAACGCCTGCATACGGTTGGAAAGATGAAAAAGGCGAATTGATAAAACCGACGCGTAAACAATTATTCAGCGAATTTTTTTCACGAATTAATGTTTTTAAATCAAAAAGGAACTGGATATCTTTTATCGGATGGTTCATGATCATATGCATGATCCCCTTTGCTTACTTTTTTTTAGTTCATTATTTCTCGTGGCAATTACTCATAGTCTTTCTTTTATATACTATGATCATTATGGGCACGCATGGCACTATTTGGTTCCATCGTTATTGCACACATAAATCATTTACATTCCGGCATAAGATATGGCGATTCATCACACAGAATCTTGTTATAAAAACTATTCCAGAGGAAGTGTATGTTGTATCGCATCATGTTCATCATGTTAAGAGTGATGAACCAGGTGATCCTTATAATGCCCGTGCAGGGTTCTTATATTGTTTTCTTGCCGAAGTGAATCACCAGGGTATTAATAAAAATCTTTCAGAAGATTATTATAACCGTGCCGTTCATTTTATGAAACATACAGGCGTTCAGTTAAATTCATATTCAAATTATAAAAAATGGGGTTCAGTAGCTACCCCATGGTATACAGTGGGTCTATGGTTAGGTAATTGGGCATTTTGGTATACGATATTTTATCTTATCGGCGGTCATGCACTTGCCTGTACCTTTTTTACTGGTGCAATGTTTTGGATCACTTTTGTAAGAATATTCAATTATACAGGACATGGGAAAGGAGAAGACAAGCATGTAGAAGGATTGGATTTTGACAGGAGCAACTTATCGATCAATCAATGGAGACCTGGTTATTTTGCCGGCGAATGGCATAACAATCATCATTTATATCCTGCCAGTGCGAGGGCCGGTTTTTTATCCTGGCAATTAGATCTGCCATGGATATATATTTATATATTATATAAATTAGGCGCGGTAAGTTCTTTTCATGATTCAAAAAAGGATTTTTTACAGAAACATTTGCTGAGAAAAAAGAATTCAACTTCTTCTCAGCTGCTTTAGTTTTTTATTTTACTAATCTTCTAATATAAAAAAGCAAATGGATCTTAAACATTATAAGACCCATTTGCTTTTTATTGTCTTCCAAAATTATATTGGCTTGATCTCTAGTTTTTCTCCGGCAGTATTTACTCGCCAATATTTTCCATTATCGATCAGTAGCGCTTCAGGACGACCTTCTGCATGATGTACATCGATATTATAAACCTTACCATCGTATAAAGACCTTATCTCAGTTGATATGATGGTGTGACCTGTTGTTATAGCACGAACCCCATAGATTTCAAGTGTGCTATCAATTTGTGTCATGTTAGCCCTTGGAGCCTTATAATAATTTCTGTACCAAAACGGACCAAAGTCGCTATAAATTATATTCAATCGGTCATCCGAATATTTATAAGTAGTATCGGTATAAAAAGGCCTGGTTATTTCATTAAGCTCTTTCAATGGTATTTTCATCATATTCATATAACCAGAAATGCCACCATGAGTAAAGAGAGTATTGCCAACACGTTCAACAACATTTTTAGTAGCGAGCCAACGGCCTAATTCTGCATTCGGCCCGAAAAGCTGCATATAGGGTTTATTCATCAGCTTTGCATGTTGCATATAACGTTCCTGTACATAGTCAAGCTCATTAGCCATGTTCATGATCTCGTGATT